>CBJNFW010000090.1:0-27427 GCA_966435935.1 uncultured Nocardia sp. | reverse complement strand
CTCCCGGAAGCATCCGCACATCGGACGGATTCAGCACCCACGGCTTGCTACGCAGCACGCCGTCGAGGTTGGTGTACGCCGCGATGGACGCGCCGCCCAGTTTCGCGGGCGCGGGGATGCCGCCGCTGGTCTCCAGGGCCACCACCAGACGCCCGTCCATGAGCACCTCGCAGCGTTTGCCGCGGCCGTGCGAGGCGATCCGGATATCGGCCATTTCCTTGGGGAAACCCCAGATCTCGCGGCCCGCCGCCAAGGTGAAGGGCTGATTCACCGGCAGCCAGGAGATGTAGATACCGATGCTCGACCGGTCACCTGGCAGCCGCGCCAGCACGGCCAGGCCGAATTCGTGATACGGCCCCAGATCACCGTCGATGTAGCGGACGAAGACCAGGGTGCAGATCGCCCGCCCAGCGACCGTGACCGGCTCCAACCCCGTGCCGCCCAGCATATTTCGAGCCGCGGCGGCGTCCGCGAGGAACATCGCCGAGGCCGCGTCCGCCATGCGGATCTCGACCGGCATCGTAACCGTTTCACCGAGAATGGAATGAACCGCCGCCATCCAACAATTAGAACACGTTATCGTTTTGCGCGGAAGGCACTCGGCGCGCGGACCTGCTCCGATCTCACGGACAATCCGGAGGCGATGAGTTCTCCGCGAACCGCACGGCTGCCGGGCCCCCGGGGAAACGCTCAGCTCGTCCGATCGCACCCACCGCGCTCGGGCCGAGCGCGATCACGGGGATGCCGGTCGCATTCGCCCGGATCGCTTTCGGTCCAGGCGAATTCAGCCCTCGTGGTCAGGGGTATGCGACGCCGCGTGCTCCTTGGCCCAGCGATAGTCGGGTTTGCCACTGGGTGCGCGGACCACGGTGTCCACGACCCAGATCCGGCGTGGCAGTTTGTACCCTGCGAGGTGGGCCCGCACGTGTTTGCGCAGGGCCTCGAAATCGATCGTCGCGTCGGCCTCGGCGGATACCACGGCCGCGACCTGCTGCCCCCAGCGCTCGTGCGGAACGCCGATGACCAGGGCGTCGAAGACGGAATCGTGCGCCTTGACCACCGCCTCCACCTCCTCGGTGAAAACCTTCTCACCGCCGGTGTTGATCACCATATTGCCGCGGCCCAGCAGTGTGATCGAGCCGTCCTGCTCGACCCGGGCGCGGTCGTCGGTGACGACCATCCGAGCGCCGTCGACGGTCTGGAAAAGCTTGGCGGACTTGACCGGATCCTTGTAGTAGCCGATCGGCACCGACCCGGTCTTGGCGACCCAGCCCTCACCGCCAGGGCCGACCGGAGCGCCCTGCTCGTCCACCACCAGCGCACCGCGCCCGGTCTGCACGCGCGGGCCGCGACTGGGGTCATCGTCTTTCTGCGCGAAACCGATTCCGCCGAAACCGGTTTCGGATGAGCCGATGGAGTCGGTGATGACGGTGGTCGGCAGCAGCTCGATCAGATCGTTCTTCACCGACTGCGACAGCAACGCCGCACCGGATCCGACGGCGAGCAGCGAGGAGGCATCGACCGGATTCGCGCGGTACGACTCCACCAGCGGACGGGCCATCGCGTCACCGGTGATCACCAGGATGTGCGGCTGCACCGTCGCGATCACCTGCCAGACCCGATCGGGATCGAAGCGCGGCTCGAACACCACCGCGTTACCCGACCACAGCGCGGTGAACGTGGGCATCATCGCCGCGGCGTGAATCAGCGGCGGCAGCACGAACCACATGCTCGGATCGCCCTGCGCGCCGGTGCGGGACTGCTGGTATTCGTCGGTGACCGGCTCATTGCTGTAGAAGTCGATACCGCCGCCGAGCACCCGCCACATGTCCTCCTGCCGCCACATCACCCCCTTGGGCATGCCGGTGGTGCCGCCGGTGTACATCATGAACAGGTCATCGGCCGTTCGTTCGCCGAAATCCCTTGCCGTGGAGACGTTCTCGAATACCGACTCGTACGGCGTCGAATCGCTGGACAGGTCCGCGCCGCCCTGATCGTCCTCCACGACGAGGGCGTGGCGGATCGAGGGCACCGCTGCGCGGGCCTGCTCGACCGTCGGCGAATAGCACCGGTGATGCACCAGCGCGACGAGATCCGCGTTGTCGTAGATGTACTTCAATTCCTCGGTGCCGTACCGGTAGTTGATGTTGATCGGCACGGCCCGCACCTTGAAGCAGGCGATGAGCGTCTCGAGGGTTTCCACCGAGTTGTGCATCTGGAACCCGACATGGTCGCCCACACCGATACCGACCGAATCCAGGTGGTGCGCAAGCTGATTGGCGCGGTTCTCCAGTTCCTGGAACGTCACCCGCCGATCACCCTGGATGACCGCCACCCGGTCGGGCATGATGTCCACGGAATGTTCGAACAGGTCGGCGAAGTTGTTCGGCATCTTTCGGCCCTTTCGCTGCGAACGACCCGAAAGGGTCTAGACGACGGTGAGCGGCAGCGAACGCCGCTCGGTGAAGCTGAAGTCGGCGCCGGTGCTGAACCGGGTGATGGCCACTTCCGGAATTTCCTTGAAAGGCTTTGCCGCCAAAGCGATCTCGAAGACGATTTCACCGTCTGCGGCGTCTCGGGCGGTGGTGTCGAAACGCGGATTCACACCCCGCGCCATGGCGTTGACCGGACCGAGGTGCTCGGCGTCGACCAGTGCGGGCCAGCCGCCGTCGGCGACACCGGGACAGTCGCGGCGCAGTCGCAGCACCACCGTCTCCTGCTCGACGCTGATGTCGATATCGGTGTAGGGCAGCGGATTCCACGCCGGATGCAGACGCAGTATCTGGGCCAGCGCGGCCGTGTCGTCGCCCAGGCCCAGCGCGTTGCGCAGCCGTTCCGAGGTCAGCCCGGCGATGCCGGTGAACTGCTTGCGGGCGATCTCGGTGGCCTGCTCAGCGCTCGCCCGGTCGCGGACCGCGATCAGGAAGCCGAGAGTCAGCAGATGTTGCTGCAGGCAGACCTCATCGGCCATCCGCACCAGCGCGGACTTGGAGAAGTCACCGAAGGTCAGGTCGCTCAGCAGCGGGCCGGCGTAGTCGGCATTGCCGGCGTCGGACGAATCCACCGGCGCGAGTTCGAGTTTCGCCGCGGCCGTAGCCTCGATCTGCGGTGTGTGCACCGGAATCGGCGGCGGTTCGTGCGACGGATCGATGACGACGGTCCACGCGCACACCGGAACCCGATCGGCCGGAACGCGCGGCGGCCGGTGGATCGGCCGCACCTGCGCCAGCGGATTGGTGGCCAGCGCGGTGGCGTCGAAGGTGGGGTCCTCGATGGTGTGACACATCGAGACCACGAAATCCTCGCCCATCGGCTCGACGTCGGCCAGCGCGCCACAGTGGTCCAGCCAGAATTCGCCGTGATTGTCGTCGGTGACCCGGAAGCGGAAGTCCATGAACTGCGGGGGCGCACCGATATCCAGCTGCAGACCCTTGAAGATGGTCTCCACGCCGTTACCCGGAATGTTCAGCGCCTCGCGCATGCGCCGGGTGTAGACCGGACTGGCCAGCTGCCATTCCTCGATCGCCACTTCGGCCATGCCCTCCCGGCCGAATGCCCCGATCGAATGCGCCATTCCGGAGCGGTCGATGAGATGTCCGCACAGCAGCAGCTCGGGCAGCAGAATCGCGAGCTGCTCCCGGCTGAGCTCGGCGTACCGGCTCGCGCTCACCACAGCGGCACCGGGGACTCGCCGATCCGGTACCACCCGGGCAGCGCCTCGCCGGACGCCGAGCGGGCGATGCGCTTCTGCATACCCGGCGAGAGCGCGTCCGCGGCCATCATCTCCACGAAAAGCGCTGCCACATTGCCGAAGTCGAAGAAGTCGCGCTGCCAGGACCACTGGAAGTCGCCCGCGTAGCGGAACCAGCTGCCGCCGATGCCCTCCGGGCTGTAGTGGCTGCCGTCCGGGCGGGTGCGCTCGTTGATCTGCTTCCAGAAGCCGATCACGCTGCCGGACCGTTCGTCCACGACGAATTCCTGGTAGGGATAGGTCCAGCCCTCCAGGCCCGCCATCTCCTGTCCGAGCGCCAGATCGCGGATCTCGTCCCGGCCCACGGCCATGAATTCCTGCTGCGGACCGTAGTTCCAGCCGTACGTCGCGTCGGCGGTGTACATCTGCGCGAGGGGACGCCAATCCCCTTGCGCCTCACAGTTCTTGTTCTCCTGCACCCAGCGCTCGATCATCCGATCGAGTTCGTCGCGGGAATAGCCTGCCATCGAAAATTCCTTTTGCTCTCAGGGCTGTCGAGGGGCGCGGGGCCCGAAGGATCTAGTCGTCGACGATGGACAGGGCCTGCGTCGGGCAATAGCGGACCGCGGCACGCGCGGCCTCGAGATCCGCGCCGGGATCCTCGCGCAGAATTCGCACGGTGCCCGCCTTGGGCACCTCGAACAGGTCGGGTGCCTCGGCCTGGCAGACCGCGTGCCCCTGGCACAGATCGGTATCCACGACGATGCGCATCACCGGCTCCCTTGTTCGGCATCGGATTTCGGTTCGGTCAGCGGGGCCTCGGGCTGCACCTCGACCAGCACCAGATGTGCGCCGCGCGGGGTGCCCACCACCGCGAGCACGGCGGCGGCCAGGTCCGACGCGCGCAGGAAGTACGGATGCCGGGCGAAACCCCATTTCACCCAGTCCTCGAGCAGCGGCCCGACCACCTCCGGCTTCGCGTTCATTCCCATTCCGGTCTGCGTCGCGCCGGGACGGACGATCGAGGCGCGAACTCCGGTGCCCTCCAGTTCCTTTCGCAGCTGTACGGCCATGGCCTCGAGTCCGGTCTTGGCGGCGTTGTACGCGCCGACACCCGGGCGCGGCACGTCCACGCAGTCCGACCCGATGACCACGAAATCGCCGCGGCGACGCTCGATCATCCGGGGCAGGACGCGATACGCGAAGCGCTGCGCCCCCTGCAGATGCACCTGCACCTGCAGGCCGAACTCGTCGGGGCTCATGTCCCAGACGTGGCCGAACTCCAGGTCCCCGGCGCCGTAGACGACGACTTCCGCAGGACCCAGGGCCTTTTCGGCCTCGGCGATGAACTCGTCGACCGAGTCGTTGTCCGCTACGTCGAGCCGGTACGCGAACGCCTCCCCGCCGTCGGCGCGGATCTTCTCGGCCAGTTCCTGGCATACCTCGACCCGGCGCGCCCCCAGGGCGACCGGATAGCCCTGTTCGGCCAGGGCCACGGCGGTGGCCGCGCCGATTCCCGAAGAGGCCCCGGCGATCAGCGCCGGACGGCGCTGCGGATGTGGTTCGAATCTGGGCATCAGTGGCTCACCTCGTCGGCTGTAACAGTGGTCGCATTCTGGCGTGTCATCGAAGCTGCACCCGCACAGGAAGTTTCGCGAAACCGCGGACATTGGTGGAGTGCACCCGCTCGATGCCCGCGAGGTCCACCTCGTAGGCGCGGACCCGGTCGGCGAACTCCCGCAACGCGATCGAGGCCTCGAGGCGCGCCAGATGCGCACCGAGGCAGAAGTGCACGCCGCGGCCGAAGCTCAGCAGCCCGCCCTTGTCCGGGCGTTCGATGTCGTAGATCTCCGGATCGGCGAAGACGTTCTCGTCGCGATTCGCCGAGCCGACCAGCAGCAGCACCTTGGCCCCCGCGGGCACGGTGCCGCCGTGGAATTCCAGGTCGACCGCGGCGGTGCGGGCCAGGATCTGGCTCGAGGTGTCGTAGCGCAGCGTCTCCTCGACCCAGTCCGGCACCAGCTCGGGCTGCGCCGCGGCCTTCGCGTACTGCTCCGGATTGATCGCGGCCCAGTACAGGGCGTTGCCCAGCAGTTTGGTGGTGGTCTCGTTCCCGGCGATGACCATCAGGAACATGAACCCGAGGATCTCCTCGTCGGTGAGCCGGTCCCCGTCGGCCTCCGCGTCCAGCAGCGCCGAGGTCAGGTCCTCGGTACGGGCGCGGCGGCGCTGGGCGATCATCTCCGCGTAGTAGCCGACCAGCTCGAGCGTGGCCTCGACCGCGGCCACCGGGACGTCCAGCACGCCGTCCTCGCGATGCACCACCAGATCGGCCAGCCGCCGGATCTCGGCGCGATCGGGTTCGGGCACGCCCATCAGCTCGGAGATCACATCCATCGGCAGTTTGCCCGCGACCTGCTCGATCCAGTCGAAACTGCCGGCAGCCAGGGCCGGTTCGAGATGTTGCAGCGTCAATTCCCGGATCCGGCGGTCCATCGCGGCGACGCGGCGCGGGGTGAACCCCTTGAACACGAGCTGGCGCAGCCGCAGGTGCCTCGGATCGTCCAGCGCCAGGAACGACATCGTCTTGTGCGCGTGCGGGCCCCAGGCGGCCGGATCCAGCGATACGCCGTTCGCACTCGACAGCCGCACGTTGTCCCGGAATCCCGCGCCGACGTCGGCATGCTGCGACAACGCCCAGAACCCGAGGTCGGGATTGTGATAGAGCGGAGCCTCGGCCCGCAGCCGCCGGTACAGCGGGTACGGATCCTCGTGGAAGGCGTAGTCGTACGGGTCGAAGGTGAGCGGTTCCGCGGCAACGTCGGTCATCGCCATCACCTCCGATTCGAGAACGCGTTCAGTCCCCTGCGACAACCACCGGCCGCCACGAGAGACACGTAGCTGGACATGTGTCTGGACCATACCACCGGCAAGCCGCGCCGACAACGTATCTTCGATTTTCCCAGGCTTCGGAGATTCGAGGCAGGGGTTCGCCCCGCACAGCGGGAGTGGCGGTGGGAGGCTTCCGGCAGGGACGCCACGACACCGGGCACGGCAGTTACGTCGCCGCCACGAGGTGAACTGCAACAAGTTCACGCACGCGAGCGCCGTTTCGCGCATTCGTGCCCAGGTGAGGAGTCGCAACCATCGGCCACCCTGGAAATGCAGCGCGGTCGCGGGAACTCCGGTGGAACGACTGGTTCGAGGGGCACGTCACGGTCACTCCAGCGTTCGCCCGAGCCGACGCCGAAACCTGCGGAACGCCGACGAGGCACGGTCGCTGCGCGCGTCTCCGGAATGCCCTGTGCGCGTTGGATACTCAGCCGAGGGACGACACCGAACCGATATGCCACCTCGATCGAGTCGTCACGGGTCCGGCAGAAGTGGATCAGGATCGCAACAGCGTCTCGCTTCGATCAAAAGTATTGCTGCACAACCGAATCGAACTCATCACTGTCATCGACCTCGGTCGGGGGGAGGTACCGCCGCTCCCGGACGTGCCGCAGGAAATCCTCGGGGATATCCAGCCCGTACCGCGACAGATAGTGCACCGAATCAACCCGCCAGATCCACTCACCATCCGAGATCAGCGACGAGGCGCTCATGATCCGCTCCGTACCGTCGACCAGATCGGTCAGCACGTCCAGCACATCGAAAACACCGGGCGCAGAACGCATATACTCAACGATCTCCGCGCGATCCTCGATCACCCGATCGGTGAACGACTCGGCGAGCGAAGGCAACTCATCGTGCCGCCCCTTGCGCCGATCGGCGTACATCTCCCGGTACATCCCGACCGTCTTCAACTCTGTCATCGGTAGTATCTCGCCCCCGGATGTGTCGCGACGGTCCACAGGTCATTGATCACGATCACCCTATCGCGGGGTCTGCGCGTGAGCGATACGGGTTCAGGCGGGCCTCGGTGGCTCAACCGCCGATCCGGCCAGCACTCGCACTACCCTAGGATGATCGGGTAGCACTCTCACGGGGGAAGGCAGGGTCGCCGAAGAGCAGGGAGGGCCCTGTGAATTCGGCAATAGAACCTGCAACGCACCGGCGACCGCGCCACAGCGGACAGCACCTCGACGAACGTACCGCCGATATCGTGATGAACCAGTAGGCCGAACAAAGACGCGGAGGCAACGGAATTGACAGGACCAGTTCCGAGAGAACGCTACAAGCGGCAGCGGACGCAGTACGACACTCGGACCAGAAAACCGGTCATCTATCTTCCCGTGACTCGTGAAGGACGGCTACTCGGCAACTTGTGGGCGTCAGCCGCCGACGACGGTCTGTCAGCAGGGTTCGACCCCAAGATGGATGAGGAGATCTTCCGCGACAACATAAGCCGATTGAGCGGCACCGGATTCTGGGAGGACCGCCTGCAGAAGTCTTTCCAGGAAGGTTTGCTGCCGCGGGAGGGGATTCGCCGATGGATCGGGGAACCCGCGCATCCTTTGTACGGAGGGGTCGCCGCCGACGCTCGAGAATTGACGGCCGGAAGTTCGGCCGAACTGTGGAACCAACTCAACCCCACGGTACGGCTCGACCCCGACGCCAGCTACGAACCCCTGGTCCAGGACGGTGAGTACCCGGACGGTTCGCGCGCGGAGCCACGGTTCGAACCGGCTGCACCTCATACAGCGTCGATATCGACCTATCCGGGCGAGCCGGTCGGCGAGATCGTCTTTTTGGCTGCCTCACTACGCGGTTCCGTCGTCGGGTACGTATGGGCTGCGGCGGAGGGTAATGCCGCTGGGTGGCTACCTCTCGTCGACGCCGGGCAGGACGGCGTCGTTGCCGGCGGTCTGTGGCGGTCACGGCTCATGGACGCGCATTCGAAGGGCTTGACTGCGTTGGACGCATTGCGCCGGATGCGTATTCTCCGCAATCCTGCGGAAGACACCTTCGGCCGGATCGAAGAGGACGCGACAGAACAGCGCGTCGCGAGCATCAAGGACCTGTGGAAACGCTCGGGTTACCACTGGTGAGCACTTCGCACGATGTGATGCGAACGAACGAAGTCCAACGGTAGAGAATGCCGAGCGCTGATAAAGGATGTTCGACTGTGAGTAATGTCCCCCCGCTGTCGCGGACCAATGCCGAGGCCCGATTGTTCGTGGACTTGAAGCCGTGCGCACGGTGCGGCGAGCGCGGCGCGACGTTTCGTAGTTCGGTCATCAGGTCGGACGGCATGCTGATCGGCAGATACCGCGGCACGTGTAACCATTGCCAGAACCCGTTCGAATACGACTTCCGACTGCCTGAGCAGCCCTTGCCTCCGCCGACCGACGGAGTGCTTTTCGGCGGTGCGGAACCGTCGGTACTGCTCGACCCCGCAATCTGGCTGCGATACTCCGACATCTGCGTCAGTCAGGTGCCGATGGACAGCGGCGGGCTGGATGAGCAAGGCCGCCGAGCCGCCAGACATACCTTGATGACGGCCATAGCCGCAGTGGATGAGGTACTGAAGTTCATTCCGCCACAAGCCGATCGGGTGCCCGAGTCGGAATTCTGGTCCTCCGGAGGACGGATGATCTACCAGGAAGAGCCGGGGAGGTTCGACAGATTTCGACTCGAAGCCGTCCGTGAAGCCTATGCGGATACACTCGCACGCTGGTGATCAGCGAGGCCGTCAGGCCTCGGTGACCAGCGCCTGCCACTGCCCGTGGCGGCAGTGGAACCGAAGCGTGGCGTGCAGGTTGCTCAGTTCCGAGGGCACGGCCATCACCTGCACCTCGACCCGATATCCCCAGTCGCGCAGCGAGGCGGCGAACTCCTCGCTGTCCCGGTCCGAGGTCAGTTCGAGCAGCATGTCGGCGCGAGCCAGCGCCGCGTGCTCGGCCGCCAGCGCTGTCCAGCCCAGCGCGTCCCACATCACGACATCGCCCGCCCGCGGATCGTCGGCGAGGGTCAGGTCCCAGCTGCGGGGATGGTAGGCGAACAGCAACTCGGGGTCGATCACCACGGCGGCCGGGCGCTCGACGCGCAGGTCGCGGATCGTGGTGGTCTTTCCCGATCCCGGGGGGCCGGTGACGATGATCGCCGTGGGATCGGTTGCGGCGGTGAGGGTTCCGTACAACTCGGGAACGATCTTGTGGGTGAACACCCACTGGTGATCGCCGCGAGCGAGCCGGAACCGATCGGGGTCCTCGCGCGGCAGGACGGCCGGAGTGGCACCGAGGGCGGCCAGTTGCTGCCCATAGGTGTGGATCGCGCCGGTGATCGCGTCCCGGTCCGCCGGATCGAGATTTCGCATGGCCGACAAGTAATCCCGCCGCGGCCCGACCGGGCCGTCGGGTGCGCGGAGGTCAGCCGGGCCGCCGTGTTCGGCGATCCACTCCGACGCCGAGGACGCCGCCATCAGGCTGCCCAGAATGTCCACGGCCGCTTCGTAATACAGGGCCGGATCGTAGGGTTCGCGGGACTCCGAAGGCGCGGGCGATGTCGTGCGGGACTGTTGCGATCGGCCGGTGATCAGATCCGCGACAGCGTCCGTGTAACGCGCGATCGCGGCCAGCGTCGCGGCGCCACCTTCCCAGGTTTTGTTGCGCTGCAACAGATATTGCTGCAGCCGCAGCGCACGGGCCTGCGCGGCCGGCCAATCGGCGAGCATTTCCGACACCCGGTCCACCCACAGATCGACCGGTATCGGCTGCCGGAACGGTTCGGGCACCAGCGGTGGCCGCAGCTCCTGCGGAAACTGTTCGGGGTCGGCCAGATACATGCCGATCCCGCTGTCGACGGGCGCGATCACCGGCACACCCCGCATTACTGCTTCCAGGCCCAGCAATCCGAATTTACCGGTCTGCCCGGGCATCAGGAGAAGGTCCGCAGCCTCGAGGTCCGCGATGAAGGTCGCCCTGTCGTTCTCGACGGCCGGGAGCACTGTCACCTCACGGTGAGCCAAGGTCGACAGCGTCTGCCGCACCGGCGCGGTCACGCTGGGATCGACCCCGCGCACGGTGAGGGCGACATCGAAGCCGCGTTCGTTGAGGCCCCGCACGATACGGGCGGCCTCGGTGGCACCACCGCGAGAATCCTCGGCCTGTGCGAAGACGATGATCATCAAGGGCGGAACGGGCGACGGCAAGGCAACTCCTGATTCGGTAGAGATCGGCGTCAGCGGAGCACGGTCTGGGACAACAGTTCCTGCGCAAGCGCCTCGGCGACCATGGCCAGCGGAATTCCCTCGCGACCGGGCCCGAACGCAGCACCGGGACGCAGCCGACAGGACAGCTCGGTGAGCAGTGCGACACAGGCCATCGCCCGCGGTTCGCCGAAATCGAGGTTGTAGTCACCATCTCGACGTTCGTGGACGTCGCGGTCCCCGGCGAGACTGCGCCGGGAATGTTCGGCTTCCTCGAGAAGAGTGGTCGGTGGCTCCTTCCCGATGGCCGCCGATTCCAGTGCCCACAGTAGGTGGTGGGACGGGTCACCGGGGACGCGATCGGGCCGCACCTCCAGCTCGGGTATCGGGCCGCGAACCGCCCGGTGCAGGACAACGAGCGCGTCGCCCCGATCACGAGAATCGCTCGAGTACGCCTGCAGCACAGCCGAAGCCGCCTCTCGCAACTCCCGGGCGTTGACGACCGGATCGACCTCGGTGGGCAGAGGCATCGGAGTTCTCTCCGCCCAATCCCTTTCGGTATAACCGGACTGAGAGTCGTACAGCCAGGCCGAAATATCCAGTGCGGTGATCGCGAGATCCTTCCCGGCGTCACCGATACCGAACGCCTCGCCGGCATCCAGCCGACTCGCCAATTCCATCAGCAGATTCCCGATGATGGCGCCGCGCATGGAGGTGATGACGACGTGGTCGTCGACCACGCGTCCTTCCGCTTCCAACATCGCCCGGATATCGAGGGCTCGCTGTTCGAGCGGGATGGGCCGGCCTCGAGTGCCGAGGTAGTCGATCGCCCCGAGGCTGTGCAGAGCCGGGTCCAGAACCGGCTCGGCACGACGGACCGCGGCCGGGGGCAAGCCGGACAGTGACCGGTCGAGATCGGTCAGGACCGCGGTCCGCGCTTCCTCGCTCGACTCGGGCACGGCGAGAACATCCAGGGCGCGAATCGCGGCATTGCGCAGGCAGCGATCGGCCCCGTCGTCGCACGCGGTCTCGCCCTCGTAGCTGTTCACGCAGCACTCCTCGAAAATCCGACGGTTGTCCGGGCCAGGATGGCGGCCGCTATCAATCCTGCCTCACAACGGATACCGGTCATGTGCTCGGTGCGCGGCCATCACTCGGGATACCTGCCGCCGGATGCTCGCGCGGCGCGACCATGCCAGTGGCATCGATGAGCGCGGCTGCTGCGGACTGCCAGGTGTATTGCCGGTCGCGCAGGGTCTGCTGGAGGTCCAGCGCCCGATCCCAGGCAGCGTCCTGATCCGACAATTGACGCGCCAGAACATCGACCCAGCGGTCGACCGAAACCGGGTCCTCGTAGCCCTGCTCGACCAGCATTCCGGCGGTGAGGTCGCTCGGGAACAGGTCGGGGTCGCCGAAGAATCGGCCGGCGCCACTGGTACTCGGCACGACGATCGGCACCCCGGCTCCTGCGGCTTCGGTGGCGACGAGCCCGAATCCCTCTGCGCGAGAAGGCATCAACACCACATTGGCATCGCGCATATCGGCGAGGATTTCTTCGCGATCGAGCGTATAGGGCCGCACGTCCACGTCACGGCCCGCCGCTCGCTGCAGCAAACGCAGTTGATCTCGCAGCTTGCCTTCCGGCACTCCGCGCACGATCAAATCCACGTCGATTCCCTGCGCGTTGAGTTTCTTCACCATCTTCGCGGCCTGCATCGCCCCCTTGACCGGGTCGTCGGCGCGGCCGAACACCAGCATCCGCTTGGTCTGGCGATCCGCGGGCGGACGGATCTGGTCGAAGAACTCTATGCCGGGGATCATCTGATGCACCACCGGCGACGTACCCGTCATCGAGGCCAGCCGGGCAGCCTCTTCGGCGAGGGCAGGCCCCACGCCGACCGCGACATCGGTCGTGGAGACCAGGTCCGCTTCGAGGCCGTGATTGGCCTCGGCGCGTTCGGGTTTGCCCTGCACCCGGCCCAACGAATCCGTGACCATGTGCACGATGTGCACCAACCTGGCCTGCGGATACACCCCGTCACGAATATCCCTGGCGGCCGGGCCCGAGAAGCGACTGTGCCCGATCACCGCATCGATCCCGGTCGGCAGGCCGGTCAGGTCCGAGGTCAACTGGTGACGCGGTTCGACACTCGAATCGGGCTCGCGGGGCGCGATCAGGGTGACTTTGTCGGCGCCCTCGAGTCCGGTCACCTCGTGTCCGACCCGCACGAAGACCTCGTGCCCGAGATCGGCCAGCGCCTCGCACAGGTTCTTGTTGACCGAGACGACGCCGCCCTTGCTGGGATGCCATTCATCGATGACGGCGAGAACGCGCAGGCTCGCCATGTCGGAAGCCGTTGCCAGATCGACCAGTTCGTGTGCCCGCGCATAGGAAGCGCGGATCTGCTCATGCTGCTCCGGCGGCGCCTCGGCGAGGTCGCGTTCCCGGGCGTTGCGCAGATATTCGTGCTGGTTGGCGGTTTGTGCTCGGACGTCGTGCTGAGCGTCGCGGGCCTGATCGTGCCGGGCCTCCGCCTCGGCGGTGACCGGCGCCGAACTGTCGTGCGGTGGGCCCGTGTCATCGTCGTGATGCGGCGTTGTCGCTTCGTCGTGCGCGTCGGATGCCAGCCACGGCAGGGCTCGGGCCTCGGTTTCACGGAGTTCCCGACCGAGCATCGTCAGAGTCGCCGATTCCTCGGGTCGGAGCTCCTCCAACTGCGCGATCCGGCGGCGCACGTCCGCCAATTGCTCCTGGAATCGGCGCTTTTCCTCGGCGGTCCACGGACGGCCTCGTTCGTGCGCGAATACCTCCGCGGCGCGCGGCGAATGTGCCCATTGCCCGTCCGCGCCGCGGATGTTCTCGAACAGCACGCCGCTGCGGCTGCGGATCGTCAGAGCTTCGATGCGGACCGGCGGATCGGCCGACTCCAGATGGCCCACCATCTCCTGCGACCCGGTGAACGATGCCTCGTGCAGCCGGGGCGGCGTGTAGCGGTGCACACCGTGATCGACCCGCTCGGCGAGATATCGCCCGATGGTCGACAGCCGGCTCTGCGGTTCGGCGACCGCCATCACCTCGGCTCGCGCGGTGTAACCGTTGTCGGCGAACTCCCGCATGATGCCCGCTTCCTTCGCGGGATCACCCATCGCCAGTTCGAGGATCACATGCTGTCGGTTGGCGATGGCATACTCCCGCGCCATCCGGAACCAGCGCCCGGAATCCCGGACGAGGTGCCGGATCGCGTCTGGGTCGTGTTGCGCCATCAACTCCGCATAGCGCGGATGGAATCGGAAGAAATCGTCACCGGACAGATGCAGGACACTGCCGCGATCGGCGAACGAAGCCTTGATCTCCGCGATCATGGTGGATTTTCCGGCACCCATCTGGCCGCCGACCACCACCAATTCCGGTTTCTCGGAGGGCGGCACCGACGCTGCGTCCGACAGCAGGCCGGGGACGATCTCCTCATGGAATATCCGGTCGAGTTCTTCCGGTTCGACGGCTGCGACCGGGCTGTCCCGCTCGCCGGCCTGTGCCACGGGCTCCTCGGGCGTTCCGTCCGACTCGCGGACCCCCGCGGCGTCGCCGCGCTCCTGCGCGTCGAGCGGCGGAGGTTCATGATCAGGGTGCTCTACTCCTCCCAGGTCAGCCGTTCCGGCCAGCTCCCGTCCTGCCTGCTCTGCCACTCCGCCCGGGCCACCGCGCTCCCCGCTCTCTGGCCGTACCCCTGACGCCGCAGTGTCTGCTTGTCGATCGTTATCTCGTACTCCTCGCTCCCCTCCGGCGGATTCGCCTGGGACACGACTTGGACTCGGTATCCGATCCTCTCCGGAGTTTCCTGGGTGCGCTGGATGCTCAGCCGCCACAGGGGCGGATAGATCTGCCCCCCGGCGGGGCGCCGGCCCGTCGCCTTGGCCTCCCGGAAGTCGTCCGCGATCATCGTTGTGCTCCAACTCGGATACTCGATCACCACCCCGGTTTCCGCGTCGATCACCAGATTCGTCCCGCCCGGGTCGATCTCCTCCGGACTCTGTTCCGGCAGAACCAGCCATCCGATCTCCCCGATCGGATACGGCTGAAACCTTCTGTCCGGGTTGAAGATCCGAGCCAGGTACGCCTCGACCTGTTCCCGAGTGCGGCATTCCGCCATGTGTTTCTCCTGGATGTGAAGCAATCGGTGTGTACCAGAGACCTGTCGACCCGTACACCATATTTTGCGGCGGGTGGTCCGACATGGTCCCTGCCTGCGGGTCCCACCACACCGGTCCGCCGGCGTCGTGGGGATAGACGATCACCGTGGCGTGCAGACCGCCCCGACACGGTGTGCCGTCCGGGTTGTACAGCGGTGCACCGGTATTCGCGTCACGAGCCTGCCACTCGTTGACCACCAGCGCCGAAGATCCCGGACCCATCCGGTCGACCAGATCGTGCAGGTGACCGAACTGGTTCGGGATCGGATGGTCACCGCCGATCTTGTGCAGACCGTCACCAAGCCACCGCGCGGCACGTTCGGGACCACCGCGCTCTCCGCTTCGGAGGTCCACCCCGCCAGGTATCGGATCCAGCCATCGAGGTGCACTGACCTGGGGATTTCCATAGAACGCCGACAGCGCCGACAGGGAGCAATCCGTGCAGTTGTTGGCCCGCCCCGGAACCTCGAGACCGCCGTCGTTGATCAACTTCCCGTATGCGTTGGTCCGCGGATCAGCGCCCACCAGGAATCGATTGCCGTCACGCAACGCGTCCTCTACCGCGGCCTGATATTCCGTCCGCTCCACTTCGTCCAACCGTCGTAACCCGATCGCGCGACTCTCGGACGGGTTGTCGAAACGCGCGGGCGTATTGGCATGCGCGACATCGTTGCTCAGCTGCCGGATCTCGTGCGCGTTCAGCCCCGGATGATTCGGATCCGGCGGCAACAGCCCGAGGTGATCGCGCAACTGGCGGGTGATCGCGTCGACGGACATGTCCGGACGCCACTGCCCCGGACGCTCACCGACATTGATGTGCAGATTCGCCTCGGCCGGATCCGAGGTGTGCACGAGGTCGACGAGAATCCGATCGCCGGACAGCAGCCGATGTCCGCGGTTGAACCCCAAATCCGTTGCCTTCTGGGTGTTCTCCCACAGATGGCTCAACCATTGCGGATGGATATTCGGGTCCGCGGTCACGTGCACCTTGATCCGCGCGACCGCGACCGGACCACCCCGGGCGTTCGAATACCGCCGAATGTCGAACGCGGGCTCGGCATTCGGACCGAGCTTCGTGGTCACCGGCACGACCCGATTCGCGTCGGGCCGGTACGGCCGGAGCCAATCACGCCACCGGCGCGCCTCCTGAGCGCGGCGGACATCGTCCTGCGAGGGCCCGCGCGGGGGCATCTCGTCGCGGCGCACCGACCTCGGATCACGCTGCGCGCCTCGCGGATCCCGCTCCGGTCCATTGTTCGGTACCCGCTGCTCGGGGGGTTGCCGATCGGTAAGCCCCGCACGGTCGGTGCTGGGATGCTCCTGCGTCGGAGGCTGCTCCCGACCCGGCTGCCGAGGCTGCGGCCGACTCGATTCGGGCGCTCGCGAGCGTTCCTGCGGACGCTCATGCCGTTGCGGTACCGGAACTGAGGGCTGTTCGGGCCGAGGGGACCGCCGAGCAACGTCGTCCCGCACCGCATTACGCGGTACCTCGGGCGTTCGCGGCACCTGCCGATCCGGCGGTACAGCTGTACCTCGATCGGACAGCCGGCGTGCATCGACGCTGCGTTGCGGCTCCTGGCCCTCCGGATTTCGCGGTGCGGGCGCAGGAGACTCTCGGCTCGACTGCTTCGGCGTCCGTTGTGGATCGCTGAATGAGGACTCGCGTCGCCGCAAAGAATCCTGCTGCGCAGAGCGATCCGGCGACATTGGATCGCGTGAGTCGTCGGCTGTTCGGGGATCCCGCTCCGGCTGGGGCCGCTGCACGGAAGACCCGTCCTGTCCCGGTTCCGGCGCACTCGTCGGTTCTGTCGGTGAACGGTCCTCGGGCTCAGCGGATTTCGCGGTATCGACCGGCGCAGGAATCGACTGTGATTCATCGGGTGCGACCGGCGATGACACCGACTCGCGAGACTCCGGTGTGCGGAGGGCCGGTTGCTCGGGCTCTGTGGAAGTCTGGCGGACAACGGGTATGTCGTCCGCAGATGTCCTGGAAGCCTCCTCACGAGCCAGCGGTGGCCGCGGGGCCTGCACGGACTCCGCCGAAGCCTCGTGCTTTACAGATGAATCAGCAGATTCAGCCATGTCCGTACCAGGCCGGGTGGAAAGAGTGTGTACGGGATCGGGCAGTGTGAGCGACCCGTGGAAACCGCCGCTTTCCGCGGTGTTCGGCGGAACTTCGGGTGCGTTCGAACTCTCGGCCCGCGCAGCCTTGCCGGCGACAACCTCGGTTGCATCGCCATGCCGAGTTGACGCTCCGCTCCGGCCGGCTTCGTTTTCGGCTTCGGGGCTGGGATCGAGTACGAAATCAGACGGGACGATCTTTCCTTTGAGAATATGTTTATACCCGGATTCGGCCGGAGCTTCGACAACATCGGTAATCACATATTTCAGGCCGCGCTCACACAGAAATTCGTTCTCGCCCCCGAGTTTCAGCTCGTCACCGTTCTTGTTCTTATTGCCGATCCACAAACCTTTGGTACCGGCCGGCACCTCGAGTTCGAGATGATACTTCCCGAACCCGGACCGATTGCTCAAAGCCGTTGACAGTGCACCAGGCTCACTTTGAACCGAGCCCCTCAGCTTCTGAATATCTCCTGCACCCAACGGAGTCCCGTGGTCATCGATAACGAGATGTTCGACACTCTTCAGCCCGCGAACGACCACCATTGATTCAGAAATGGGAGTATCCACGGCTGAATCCAGGGTTCTGATATAGTCGGCTACAGCATCCACAGTCGGGTCGACCCCGCCCAGGCTTTCACGTATATGGCGGCCTCTTCTACCGTTTTCCACCATCTCGTGGAGCCGAGTTGCCGGCTGCGAGTGACCGATGATGCGCTCGGCAGCAGCCCGCACATCTGGATGCAGATCCAGACGTTCGACCAGCTCCCTGACATTCTCATAGGTCGGTTCCGGGACGGAAATGTGGTTCATTATTGCTTCGAGATCTTTACGGTCGGCTATCAGCCGATCGAGCATTCCACCCGGATCGGGGCTGCGCAGAACATCGTTGATCCATGACCCATCGACATATCGGCGCACCGCTTCGAGACGGTCCGGCGTCAATGAATCCCTGACATACCCCAGGACCTGCTCACCAAATTCTTCACCATCGGATGGAGATTCGAAACGACGTGGCGTTTCATCTGTTTTCAAGGAGTGCTGCGTTACCTCGACATTCCGATCAGCGCGCTCGTCCAGCACTGATCGCGCATGCGGTTCTCCGGAATGCTCTCCGACCAGGTCTCGGCTAGCGGGGATTCGGTCGAGCTGACGTTTCAGCCGAGGCACCATCCGCGCATCCGACTCCTGCAGCAAACGCCATCGGGCTTGCGAATTTTCCAGGTCGCGCATACCGATTCCATCGAGCAGGTCCGTCAGATCCCGACGAAGTCCAGGCAGTTCGTGCGCTCGCCGCGGGTCGAGCTCAGCACGCTCGATATGCGCCGTCAGTACCTTGACCTCGGCCAGTCGGCCGCCGAGGCTGGGCGTCGAACCATCGACGTGATCACGAGACGGCTCCACCGAGATTTTCGGATCGTGCAGGAGTTTGATCTCCGCGACCTCGTGCGCCAATGCTCGAACGATGTCCTCATCACGGGCGCGTGGCGAAATATTGACGTCGTAGGTTGCCCCATCCTCCCGCACATGGAATTCTGCGACCGCGCCACCGTCTATTGGGCGAACATTGAAATGTACTTCTACGGGCTGCTGTCCGGGGCGCGCCATCAAGGCGGATTGGTCTTTCGAAAACCACTTGACATCATCGGGCATGACCAATGACGTATTCTCATTGATTGCCCGTATGACCTCGGCCCGGGTAAGGTCGGACTGCCCCGCAGGTCGACCATCACCGTGGAAGTTACCGAGACTGCCGGTGTCACCGTGAGACCTGTCCGTAGTTGGCTCACGCTGCGGCTCCACAGCTTCCGATCGTTCGGATACACCCGCACCGCTTTGCGTCTCCCGTGACTCGAAACCGGGTAGATCCAGACCTCGCAGTCCATTCGCATAGCTCCCCGCCTCCGGCCGATCCGGTTGCTCGGGTAGACCGTGCAGGCTGGATTCGCGCGTACCGGAATCCGCATCTCCGCCCATGAAATCCCAGCCGGGCGGATCATCGTAGGCGGACCTGCGGTTGTCGGAGGTGTGCGGCTGCTTGTCCGGCAACTGGCCCGCGGGGTCGAGCGGATTCTCGCGGCCAGGATGTGCCTGGTCCGAATTCGGATGGAAGGTGACGAATTCGCCGTCACCGCGAACTACCGCGGGAGAGTTGGGCTTTCGCGCGGTACCGACCGCGTCCGACGGGGCGCGCACCGGTACGCCGAGACGATCCGCGACGTGCTGGGCCCAGCCCATATCGTTACCGCTGAAGCAGGACAGCAGCCGAACCGGTGTGCCGGGTTCGTAATTCGGATTTCCGAGAATCGCATCTACGATCTGTTCCGGATGAACCTCCGGGCCCAAGCTGGGAATCGGCGCGCCCTCGGGGCTCCCGTGCACGATGACGTCGTGTTCACCCTCGTTGAGGGTGTTCTCTCGCACCCGATGGGTGCGGGGATCGTCGCCGATGGATGTGCTGTTGGGCCGGTAGACGACTCCTTCGCCGTTCTCCAGGTAATTGTCGAACTCGGTAACCGGCGGCACATCGTCCGCGGAGTCTTCCGAGGAACCCAGCGTGTCCCTCGGTGCCGACTCGTCAGCGGCGGCCGAATCGCTTGTGTCAGAGTGGATTTCACCGGCCTCGGTCTGCCGATCGGTGGACCGTCGGGGCACCTCGGACTCGTCCCGACGAGGGAAACGTTCGGTCGGCGATACCGAATCCTGCGGATCCGGGCGAATAGACTCCCGAGTGGGTCCAGTGCGATCCGGCGTATTTCTGTCGGGTGTCGGCTCGGAGCGCCGGTCGGACGAATTCCGCTCCGCCGCTTCGGCGGAATGCGCGGTCGAATCGCGGTCGCGGGTAGGCGTACGGGAATTGCCGGGCGCCGGCGAACGTTCCGATTGCCGCGCGGAATCCCGTTGTCGACCAGGCGATTCGAGCGGGTTCCGCCGATCGGACGGAGAGCCGGTCGGCTTGTCGGGACGTGGAGCTTCTCGTGATGGTTCGGTATGGACGCCGGAGGTGTCCGAGGCTCTACGGCCGGAGTCCTCCGTGACGGGGCGCGGTTCTCGGAGTTGCGCGTCGCGGGCGCTCGTCGTGGTGCGGTCGGTCGATTCGGGGTTGCGTGGCGTGTTGTCGCTCGATCGTTCGGCCCCTCGTGACGTCTCGGCCGCGGACGAATTCGCCGCTGTGCTGCGATCATTCTGCGGCGCAGCGGTTTCCGGGTGTTGCGTGCTATCGGGGCGCTGCACCGCGTCCGGGCGCTGCGTGCTGTCCGGGCGCTGCGGTGCATCCGCGGCTGGGCGGGAGGTATTCGCCGGTGCCGAACGGTCCGCCGGGGACACCGCATCACGGTTGGGCGGGGCGGTCGGGGCCTGGTTACCCGCCGATGCAGGCGTTGCGGCGCGATCCGTGTTGGGTGCTGTTGTCCCCTGGGCCGCGGGGTTCTGCGTACTCGCTCGATCGGATGCGGCCGGTCCCGCGTTGTTGGGTGCGGACTGCTGCGCCTCGGATGCGGCGGTCGGTCGAGAGTCCTGCGTGGAGTTCGCCGCTACCGAATCCCGCTGCGCTGCCGCCGAACTCGCATTCTCTCCGCCGGAAGATGACGTAGCGCTTGCGTTGTCCGCGGCGGCGACCGATGCCGGTTTACTACTCGTATCGGCATTACTCGCCGACGAATCGCTCGCGGTCGTGGTTTGCGTTGCGCTGTCGGAATGTGCGGCACTCGGCGTGGTCGCGGTGTCGTGCGAATCAACGTGCGGCGTGCTGTGTGATGCCTCGTCCACATGCGGGGTTGCTACCGCCCCACCATTTTCGGGCTTCACTCTGCCGAGCCCGCCCCCGGCCCCGTCGAGCACTCCCTGATCGAGCGTTCCTCCGGTCGCAACGGTCGATACCGTATTGCCCAGCACGTTCCCTGGGACAGCCGCCACACCCCGCGCGACGACCGCCTTGGCCGAATTCGTGCCCAGGTCGACGTTCTTGTCCACCTTCTGCGCGATCTTCGCCACAGCCGCGTTGGAAGGATGACTGACGACCCCACCCACAGTCCCCGCGATCGCGCCAGCCCCGGCCGCCGTCCACGAACTGTTGAAGTCGACGTCCTCCCCCTCAGCGGCCTGAACGACATTCGCCGCCAAGTCCGTCGCACCACCCAGCGCTCCCCCGACCGCGGCCTGCGCCATGGTGCTGACCACGAACTTCGCCGCAGCCCCCTCCCCGAGCTCCTGCGCCCCCTTCTCCGTAGTCTTCAGAGCGACTTTCGTGGCAACCTTCGTCGCGATCTTCAATCCGGTCCGCTCGGCCAGCGCCGTCGCGCCCTTGATCGCGAGCTTGTCGATCAGCTCCTGTGCAGTCTTGCGGATCACCACCTTCACCGCCGCCGAAGCCACGGCGTCGAACGCCTCACCGATGCCCGGAACGAACGCCATCGCGATCATCGTGGCCACCGAGATGTACATGACGATCTTGGCGTGCTCGATATCGGTCGCGCCCTGCTCCAACTGTTTCGCGAAGTTGTCGCACATCGTGATGACGCTGTTCAGATCGCTTCCGTCCCCACCCGCGATGTCCTGCCAATACGTGGACATCGCATCATGGGTCTTACCGTCGATCGCGGTCAGCGCACTGCTCATCGCCTTGTCGGCGGGGTCCTTCAGCTCGGTCAGCGCCGCGGACATATCAGACCAATGCTTCGACAGGCGCCGCATCGCGTCCTCGTCGCCCTCGGGCCAATGACCGAGCAGGAAGTCTTCGATCCACCCCACCGGCCCCGACCAGTGCGGGAACCACAACGTCATCCGAACGCCCCGTTACACCTTGCGGATCTTGGCCGCGTTGTCCTCGTCCTGCGCCTGCACCTTCTCAGCGACGGTGGTGATGTTGTCCCCGGTCGCCTTCAATGCCGCCGCGAAACTCTCCAACGCCTTCAGCCCCTTACCCACACTGCCGTCCTTGGCCTCGTCCTGCGGGTAGTTCTCCTCGAACTGTTTGCCCGGGGCATCGGAGCCCCAGCACTTGCCCTCCTTGACGATTCCCGCCTTCAACCGCTCCAGCGCCGACTCCACATCCTCGCCCATTCGATGGAAATGCGGTGTTATCGAACGCAATTTATCCGGATCGGCAAAAAAATCTCCCACTGTCCACAACCTCCCGTTCGACCGGCTCTCTGGCTTGGACGCACGGACGTGCCCCCAGGTTCCTCGAAAATGTCTCCCGCTCAGCGGGTTTGCTGCTGAGATTGTTCCGCAGGATCCACCGCACCCGACAGCTGCGCCCGCAGATCCCGCAAACTCGGTGCGCCCGGGACGAATTCGCTCACATCAGGCATCGCATCCACGATCGACTGGATCGGAGCCACAACCTGCGCACGAGCCTGCGCCGCAGCCTGCGCGGCGCCGCGAATCGCCGCATTCAGGTCCTCGGTCAGTTGCTGCGGTGTGCTGCGCCGATACGCGTCATCGGCGATGACGATCTCGGTCACCACCCCGGACGAGTTCACCGTCACTCGCGCAAGGTTGTTCGGGCTCGTCGCCTTGATCTTCATCGCCCGCAGCCTGCGGTACACCTCACCCGCTTCACCCAGCTCACGATCGAACCCCGCCTGCACCTGCTCCATCGCGGCCTTCAAACCATCATTGGCCGAACGGATCTCATCGCGTTCCCAATCCTGCATCACTCACCACCAGATTCCGTGGTGGGCAGGCTCTGATCGTCGACATCGCCACACACCGGTGCCACGCCATTCCCCTTCTCGCCGACGACTACCGAACGCCAGAGCTCCCGCACTACTGCAGCCACGATATCGGCATCCCGGCCTCCAAGGCGTCGTCCTCGTCGGTCCAGTCCGTCGGCTGGACAACGGCATTGCGGCCATGGTTGGCCGGGCGGGCGCGCTCTTCGGCCAGGCGGGCGCGCTCGACTTCCAAGCGCGCCGAGCGATCACGTTCCTCGCGCTCTCGGCGGGCCGCCAGTTCCCGGGCGGTTTCGATCGCCTGTCGCCGGGCCTGCTCGGCCAGTTGCTGCCGGAGCCCGTCGAAGGCCGCCGAGCCGTCGCGGGTGGTGCGGGCGTCGGCTATGAAGAACTTCTGCTGGGTCGAGCGGGAGTGTGCGCGGTACTCCTCGAGGAGTTGTTCCATATGTGCCGCAAAGTTTTTCATTTGCCATCACCCATGTCGATCTCGATTTTCACACCGTCGGTACGTGGCGGGGCGGTCGGTGTGGGGACCGGCGCGGGAGTCGGGTCCGGCGCGGCGGGCAGCGGGGTCGGCTGGGGGACGGAATCCCGGTCCGGCCGAGAATCCGGCGACGCTGCCGGATTCGGCTCGTACATCGCCGCGGGCTCGAAATCGAGATTCGGCACATACGGCTCGAGCGGGTCGTCGATACCGAACTTGCCGCCGGAGGCCTGGGGTGCGGCGGCATCGATCACAGGTTTGCGGTCGGCGCCCGGATTCTTGGTCCACATCGGTTTGGACTGCACCACGCCGGTGGATTTGTGCTCGCCCTCGGAGCCCTTTCCGCCGCCGCCTCCGGTCGAGGGCATGTGGCCCATGGAACCGGCCGCGGAGGTTCCCGAGGACGCCGAGGATGTGGTCGCCGAGGAGTCGTAGGCGGACGTGGTCGTCGTCGTGGACGATCCCGCGCTCGGAACCGACGAACCGGACTGCTGCGAGGAATCGCTGGTGATCGACTGGGTCGCGGATCCGCCGCCTGTCCCTGATGCCGAATAGCTTCCGCCCCCAGCACTATCCGTGCCTGTCCCGCTGCCGGCGGAGGACGTTGAATTGTGCGTGGTGGACGACTGCGTCGAAGAGTCGCCGCCACCCGGAGTGAAGTACGGGACGCCGTTCTTGATGCCCATCGTGTACTTCTGGGACTTCCCGTCCGGACCGGTCACCGTGGTAGTTATCGATCCGTCGGAACCCTGTGTCAGGGAAAGCTTTTCGCTGCCGATATTGAAGCTCGCCAGGTTCTTCGAGCCGTTCGTCGACGACGCGGCCGCGGTGGTGTTGCCGAAGATGCCGCTCACTCCCGACTGGAGAACGCTGGAGAGCTGGCTCGCGCCGGACTGCAATGTGCTCGTCAATTGACTCACTCCCGACGAAGCCGTTTGCATGGTCTGCTCGGCCTGGCTCAGGAACGTCGAGAGCGGATTGCTCTGGGACGAGCTGGGATTCACCGACGTCGGGGTGGTCGGGTTCGTCGACGTGGACGGGACCTTGCTCTGATCCACGCTCGCGGTGCTCGTGTTCGTGTTCGGCGTCCCGCTTGTCGAGGGATTCTGCTGCCGGCTGGTGTCCTTGGACGGGTCCTGTGGCTTCGGAAAGGTGGTCGTATCCTTGTTATCCAACAGGTCGGTTACAGGTTTATACGCCTGCCTGATGTAGTAGTCAGCCAATTGACACTGATGAATGAAGGCGGTAAATGCTTCCCTGACCGCCAAGCCGAAATGGTCGGTCAACCATTCCTTGCAAATCTTGGCATTGTCCGCATTGCTGGCATCGTTGTGGAATTGGTGTTGTATCCGAAGACTATCAGCCTCCCCGTCGCCATGGCTTTCGTCACCTTTGCCCGCAGCAACAGATATGATGGTGGTAACCGGATCTTCACCCCCGTGGTCGCCCAGCCGCATCGCATGCCCCGCCACCGGACACTGATCCGTCGCGAAACCAGCAACAAAATTCGCCTTGTCGGTAACGATCGCCGTCAGAGCTTCGGGCAATCCACCCATTGCCGAGGAAACCGCCTGCAAAAATTTGCTCTGCTGGTCAGCGTGAGCATGGAAGCCGACGAGATGATCCTGAGCCGCCCCACCGGACGGCCCCTCCCAAACCTCTGGCACTGCCGCCGCAATACTTTGCAGGTCATTGGTTACAGCATCGGAACTCATCTGCGTTCCCGACCCTGAGGATGCGGATTGCACCGCCTGCGCGAGAGCATTCAGACTGCCGATATTCATATGTCTCTGCTGGTCATAGTATCTACCTTCCAGAGAGAACATCAAACTATTCGGATCCTGCTTGGTATCGATACTCTTACCGTCGAGCACCTCACCATTGACGGTCAACGGCGGAACTTCGATGGAATCGAATCCGGGCAGTTTCATAAGTTCCCACACTCGGTGATACCGCACCAATGCCAGCCGAAACCACTCCAGCCCGAAGGCACCTCGGTCCAATATTTCATTGATCGTAGAACCAGTGATATTCGACTGTTTCCACGCATTCGCTATACTGTTGGCCCCATCATCCCGCAGAAAACGAAGTAGATTATTTGCCTCGGTCTGCTGCTGGCTCAGATATGCCTGTTCAGCATTGGTCACAAGGGCCCCAAATCACCGCTGACTTTGTTGACCTGCGCCGCATACTGCTGGTCACCGGACACGTGCGTTGTCACCGCATGTTGCAGTACCGCCACCGTCGCGCTGGACGCCTCGGACCACGAGTGCAGCATCGTGACGAGATCGCCCACCCCGGACGCGAGCCTCATCCCCTGCTCCCGATAATCCTGACCAGCGTGAGACGCGTCGAACCCGACGTTCGCGATCCCCGTCGCATGCGCCTTCATCGCTTCCGCGTGCGGTTCCATCTTCTTCGCCATGTCCGACACGGCATGTGGAACGAACAGCATCGCTCCCCCTCCTCACCTCTCGGCAAACATCCACAGGCACACCACTTCCGGGGTGTGCCGCATCTTCCGATGATGTCAGATGCACACCGTCGAGGACACCTGAGTGGCTGACAATCACCGGCTTTCGCGGAAGCAGGGCCGCTGGAGCGTGGCGTCAGTCGCGCCAGCTCGATGCCATTCGGGCGACCTCGCGGGCAACCATCTGGCGCGAGCACGGTTCGACGTGAAAGTCGTTGTACTGCTCGCGGAACGCGTAGCAGCCATCACCGTCCACATCGACCCAGCTCAGGTACTGCGGCGGGAAAGGGTGGGGGTCGCGGAGGGCGGCGCGGACCTCGATGTGGCCCCAGCCGGCGCGGCGGACCGTGAGTAGGTTGCGCATTCGCTGGGCGGTGTTCTCCCGCGTGCCGGTCCAGGATTCCAGGCTCACCTCGATCCGATCGATCGACTCGACCAGCGCTGGTCCGGTACCGGCCGGAACCGAGCCGACGACGGCGGCGAACACATTGGAAACGACTGCCGGAGAACCCATTTCGATGACAACGTTACCGCCGAACTCGTCGGTCGCTCCTGGCCGCTGGAAGAGGGTGACGCCGATGCCGCCGTCGATCGCCCCGTATACCCGCAGTCGATGGCGGCGTTTGCCCAGCAGTGCCGCCGACACCTCGGGATCCGCCGCGACGCGAAGTGCGGCCGACAGGTCGGGATCAGCCCCGGCGGGAAACCTCGCCCGCAGTTCTTCGGCGGCTTTCGCCGCTGCGCTCTGCCATTGCACCGACGAGATCAGGCGCAGCGGAAAGGGATACCGATCCCTGTCGGTCTCCCGCCACAGATGCATGAACTCGTCGGGGGTGAACTCCCATTTCACCGATAATTGCCCTCACCGCTGTCCCGCTGCGTCTGCGCCGCAGGGAAATTCGCGCCGAGCGCACCACCCGACGCGGGGTCGAGCCGGCCGATCAGTTCTTCCTCGCGATCCATGATCAGATAGTCCGGCGTCTTGTGTTCGCGCTCTTCGTCTTCCGACTTGCGTGCCCCGGCACCACCCATACCCGGCATACTCGACAACCCGGAACCGCTCGCCGTCTTGGCGGCGTTGGCCGCCGAAGCCGCTGCGGCGGTGGCGTTTCCGGTGCCCGGAACGCTACGCCCCGCACCGCCGGAACCCAGGCTGTCGGTGCCGCTGCCCAGGCCGCCGAGTCCGTCACCGCCACCGGAACCCATGCCCCCGTTGTATCCGGCGGTCGAGGTCGCGGAGTTCGCGCTGGACGGATCCACCGACTGCGGTGTGGTACTCGAATTCGACGTTCCCTGGTTCGCCGCGTTCGAGGCCTGCTGCTGCGAGGACGGATCCGTACTCGTCGGATCCTTCTGCTGCGCGTTGTCCGGATTCCGGGAGTTGTCCTTGGTGCTGTCGTTGGTGGCGTTACCCGGGCTGGTACTCGACGGGCCGGTGTTCGCGGTGTTCGGATTGGTACCTGCGCCCGGCTTGTCGACCGATACGAATGTCGGGACACCGGTGCCTGCCGGGGCGAATACCGGGTCGTAGTTGTTCTTCATCGCCGCGATGGCGGTCTGGTGAAGTTCGTCCTCGGTGCGGCCCGCGGCCATGGCGGCGCTCGGAGCGGTCACTCCGCGCAGCTGCGACACAAAGGGATTTCCCGGTGCCGCAACGGTTCCGGGAGAGGTCGATGCACTCATGGGAAGTGTCACCGAAAGG
>CBJNFW010000089.1:0-27454 GCA_966435935.1 uncultured Nocardia sp. | reverse complement strand
CCACCGGCACACCCATCGTTCCGGTCGGATAGCGGGGACGGCGGGACCGGGACCACGGCACAAGGTTGGTTTTCTCGGACGACACACTAGCCTTGGGCTTTCGTGGCGGGTGAGTGCGGATCGCGTGTCGCGAACAAGAAAGGGTGCTCTGAACTGGGAGAATTCTGATTGCTGAGGTCGGAATTCGCACAGATTCGAGGAGCACCTTTCGGTGGGGAAGTCTACGTCGCCGTGTCCGCGGCTGGCCGCGGATGGGTCGGGTTCGCATGTCGTGTCGCAGGCGGGAGCGGTATTGCTGCTGCGCACCGCCGAAATGGTTGGGTTGAGCAGCGGTTTGTCGGAATTGTTGGCGCCGTGGCGCAGACCGGGGTCGGTGCACGATCCGGGCAAGATTGTGTTGGATCCGGCGGTCGCACTCGGCGGTGGTTGCCTGGCCGATATCGGCTTGCTGTGAGCCGATATCGGGTGTGTTCGGGCTGGTGGCATCGGATCCGACCGTGTCGCGCGCGATCGCTGTTGTGAGCACAGAGTATTAGGCCCGCATGATCACGGTGCGGTGTGGCGGGATCAGAAGGAGCCGAGCTGCGCGATTACAGGGCGGACTGATCATTCAGTCGCTCAACAGGACTCGTTTTCTCTGGCGATCGATTTGCGCGTAGCCCCTTCAATAGTTATATCTGCACGTTCTACGGCTGAACCGGCTGCCCTCCCGACAATTCGCGTCCCGCGGCAAGTGGCGGACGCGTCTCCGCCGAGCTGGATCCTGCACGGCGTATCCGCCGCCGCGGTCTCTGGGGCAGGCGGGCGCGGTGCCATCGCGTGGGTTGTCACCAAGGGATGTCGTGGTCGGGGTGGAGGTCATCGGCGTGGTGCTGGTCGTCGGTGAGGTGGTGCGGGTTGCTAGGGTCGTTCCACTGCGTGTCGAAGTGGTGGGCTTCATCGACCTGGTGGTGCGGGTCGGTGTGCCCGGCGTCTTGTGGGATGTCGGCAGCGTCGCCGAGCGCCATGTGGGTGTCTTCGGCGAGTTCGTCGAGGGTTGGTGGATGGCCGTCGGGCCAGCCGATGGTGATGGCGTGCGCGATCTCGGTGGCGGGGTCCGCATTCGGCGGGACGGCGGTAGCGACGGGGTCGATGTTGTTCAGCCAGTCCCGCACAAGCTCATCGACCGTGGCTGGGTCAGCGTCGGGCTGATTGTCGTCGGTGTTCATACAGTTACCTCCGTTCGGTGTTTCGAATCGGTTCGGTCCCCTGCGGGTTGGACACCGCGGCGGGCGCCTCGGGTTCCCCAAGGATTCGTATCAGTTGCGCGCGACCTCTGAGCAGTTGGGTGCGGACGGTGTTGACCGGGATGTGGAGGACCTCGGCGATATCGGCGTATTCGAGGTCGCACATGTAGCGCAGGATAAGCGTGTCGCGGAATGCGGGCGTGACCTGCGCGAGGGCTGTTTCGACGTCGATGCGGGCGGTGGCGGTGTCGAGAACCGACGTTGCGGCGTTCGGTTCTTCCCCTACTCGGTCGGCGGGAATGTCGAGGCGTGCGTTGCGTCGGATGAAGTTGAGGCACACGTTGCGGGTGAGTGTGTGCAGCCAGGTGCGGAACTTGGCGCGGTGTTCGAATTTGGAGATCATGCGGCAGGCCTGGATCAGCGCTTCTTGCCGGGCGTCCTCGGCGTCGGCGGGATTGCGCAGCATTCGTCGACAGACAGCGTGGACGTAGCTGTAATGGCGGGTCAATAGCGCATTCATCGCGGTTGCGTCACCTGATTGAGCGCGGGTCACCAAATCGAAATCGTCAACCATGTCGACGGCGGTGGGATCGGAATTATCATTCACCTGTGCCTCCCGTATGCGCGGCTTTTGGCGTCGGCGCGGGCGCGGTTTGGGTGGGATTCCAAGATGGCACGATACCCCCTCCCGGCGTGCCTGGGACGGAGTTGCGCCAAGATCGGGGAGAGCGCAAAAAACCCGCCCGGGTGCGAAAGTTCTCCGCAGCGCGAAGGGCTCAGGCTGGTAAAGGGCAACTGTTCCAACAATTTCCACCCCGCGCATCCTGTACCGGCGAATTGGGTGGGGTACTGGCGGGTGACCGATGACCCGCCCGGATGTTGGGGGGCTCGGCGCCATCGACGCTCCCGCGACTGCTGCTGACCTCGCGGGTGGTTCGCTGGCGGACCTGCCCTATGTAGTCACTCGGCTGCTCCGCGATGCTGCGGGGCTGGTCGACGACACACACCGGCAGCGTGTGTTCCAACTCGCAGCCCGGCTGAATGAGCCGTTGGCGATTGCTGTCGTGGGCCGGACCAACGCCGGTAAGTCGACGTTGGTGAACGCATTGATCGGGGCCCGGGTGGCGCCGACCCGCGCGACGGAGTGCACCAAACTGATCACCTGGTACCGCTACGGGCCGCATCAGGCCCGGGTACTGCGCCGTGACGGTGCACCCGTGCCGCTGTTCACCGACCACGGCCGGCTGCCGGACGATGTGGGTGTGCCCGCCGAGCAGGTCGACCGGGTGGAGGTCTGGCTCAGCCACGCGCCGTTGCGCGATGTGACCGTGATCGACACTCCGGGCCTGTCGGGTGATGGAGGACTGGCCGGTCAGACCGAACAGCTGCTCGCCTCCGGCGCGGCCGATGTGCTGGTGTTCGTACTGGGTGAGGCGCTGCGCGCGGACGAGGTCGCGATCATCAGCGGTTTCCGCGGCGCCGATGCCGACCGCCACGACTTCCCCACCGACGCGCTCGGGGTATTGAGCCGCGCCGACCAATACGGCGACGTCGACACGACCTGGTCTGCTGCGACCGCCCGCGCTGCTGAGCACGCACGGACGCTGTCTACCGGACTGGCCGGAGTGGTTCCGGTCATGGGCAAGATCGCCGAAACGACCGAGTCAGGTGGCTTCGACGAAGCTCAGGCAGCCTGGCTGCGCACACTGGCGGAAAAGCCTGACGAGGTGCGCGCCGACGCGCTGGTATGGGCGGACGGGTTCACCGAGTCCGGACTGTTGCCATCGCAGGCGACGCAGTTGTTGTTGGACCGGCTCGACATGTACGGCATCCGAGTCCTTGCCGACACCGCAGCAGCCCGCGATATGTCGGCAGCGGCAATGTACGAGCGGCTCCGCAGGATCAGCGGGATCGCCACACTGCGCAACCGTCTCGAGGTGCTGTTCGTGCGTCCCGCCGTGGTGCACAAAGCAGTGCGGGCGCTGGCCGATCTGCAGTGCGTCCTGGCGACCGCGCAGCTGTCGGCAGGCGACCGGACTGCGTTGCTGACGCGGATCGAAACGGTCCGCGACCACCCTGACATGCATCGCCTCAACGAACTACGCGCCTTGACCGCACTGTTTTCGGGACGATGTGTGCTGCCCGACGAGCTGGCCACGGCCAACGCACTGGCGCTGTTCGAGCAGACCGATCCGGCTGCGCGTCTGAGGGCCGCGCCCGACACTACGCGGAGCGAACTCGCCCGGCTCGCCCGCCAAGCCACCAAGCACTGGCACGTGCGCGCCACCCTCGCCGCCACCGGACTCGAAAAGCACATCGCCGACACAGCATCCTGGTCGGCGTACCTCATCCACCAGCAGCTACGGGAGGCACCATGACCTCTCTTCCGGTCGCGGCGATGGCGCAGGCCACGCGGTGCGGTCAGCAGATCGATTGGCCCAAAACCGTCCTGCTGCTGGTCATACTCGGCGCCGTCATTGCCGCAGCCGGGTTCGCGATCGGGTATCTGCTCACGCGAACTATGGGGCGGCAACCCAGGCCCACCGCGCCCACGTCACCACAGGTCGCGACTGCGATCGCATCGACAGACACGGAACTCCCAGCCACCACCACCGACGGCGCGACGGGACGTCAGAGAGCCGCATTGATCGCCGGCTGCATGCGGTTGCTCGGTATTCTCGACGATCAGGTCAGCATCGGTGTCCTGGACCAAGCGCTGACTGCCTCGGGCGTGGAACGTTTCGACCCCATTGGCGCCAGACTCGACCCGTCCCGCCACCGCATCACCGCCACCGCTCCCGCTCCTGACCCGGCCAGCGACGGCATCGTCGCCCACACCACCGCCCCCGGCTACACCGACGCCGGACGCGTCCTGCAGCCCGCCGCCGTCGTCGTCTACCGATGGAACCAATCATGACCAGCCGCGACGCCACACCGACCACGACCATGGCTTTGCGGGACCGCGTCGAACAGTTGCTGCCCAGCATCGGCGCCGAGGCCGCGCTGAGTCGGCTGCACGCCACCCCGCTGCCAGCCCTGGACCGCGCCCACATTGTGATTGTCGGCGAACCGAAAACCGGCAAAACCTCGCTGATCAATGCCCTGCTCGCACGGCCCGGGCTGCTACCTGTGGCGCCCACCACGGCCTACGCCGCCATCGGCGCCTCCGCAACCGAGGCTGTTCGCGCACACTATGACGACGGCCACTTCGCCACCGGCAATCTGAGCCACCTACCGACGCTCCTTCGCCCAGACGTAGGCGCAGGGCACGTGGACCGGCTCGAGATCGGCCTCGACGACGCACGCCTGGCACAACTGACTCTGTTCGATACCCCGGGCGTCGGTGGTGTCGACGGCGCTGCGGCGCGGTTGACCTTGGCCGCGCTCGAGCAGGCCAGCGCTGTGGTGTTCGTCTGCTCGGCGGCGGCCAAGATTTCATTGGCCGAACGCCGTTTCCTCGCCGAGGCAGCGACCCGCATCGAAACAATCGTGTTCGTGCTCTCCAAGATCGACGCCCACAAAGATTGGAAGCAGATTCTCGCCGAGAACACCGATACGCTCCGCGGCGACTTCGATCGGTTTCCTCCGGGCCGGTTCTCCGACGTGGTATTAATCCCCACCAGCGCCCGCCTGGCCGAACTCGGCACACCTGCCGCCGGGATCGAGGAACTGTGGGCACGGCTGCATCGGATCGCGGCCACCCCTCAACTCACCGAACTCAACACCTTGCGCGCGATCGGATCGGCGCTCGCCGACGCCAGCCGCATCCTCACCGACCGCGAAAATGCTCTCGATGACGCCTCCAGCGACGAGCACCAGTTCGCCGAGCTCAGCCGACTGGTCAACGAACTCAACCAGGCCAACGCGGTCTGGCGCACCGACCTCGCCCGAGAAATAGACACCGCCCGCGATGCGGTCCGTACAGTGCTTCGCCGGCGCGCAGGACAATTGGGCGCCCACTACGAGACGCTGCTGCAAGCCAAGGTCGCACGGGAACGAATCCCCGAGATCGAAGCCCGCATCATCGACGACCTCTGCGTGCTTCAGCAACAGGCCGATACAGACGTGCACGACCACGTCACCGAGATCGCCCGCAGGCTGCTGGCGGCAGTCCCCGGTGGTGCCACCGCAGCCGCCGGTCTCGCCGATCAACTACCGGCACCCGGCGAAACCCCGTCCGAATACCTCCGGGAGCGTCCGCTACCGCCAAAGGACCCTTCCGAGGCGATGCTCGGTGTCCAGACAGCCTTCCTCGGCAACAACATCGCCCGCGGCGTGATCACCGCTGTCACCGGCACTGTCGCAGCGCTCACGCCTCTCTCGATCGCCAGCCCGGCCGTGGCTGTGGCAGCCTTGCCGGTCGGGCTGCTGTGGTGGCGACTCAACCGCACCCTGCGCGAACGCACCCGCGACCTGAACGGGCTGCGGATATGGGTCACCAAAAGCATCAGCGAAGCCACGATCGAGATCGGCGCCGACATCGACCGCGGGTTCCGCCACGCCACCTACCTGCTGACCGACGCCGTCGCGGACACGTTCAGCGAAGCACTCACCACTGCCAAGAGCGACCAGAAACAGCTCGACCGCGCCCGCGACAAGGCCGCAGTCGACCTGTTGCAGCTCAACCGGCTCAAGAAGCAACTCGAGCCACTCGAACAGTCGTTCATCGATCGACGAAGCAAACTGCTGCCCACCGGCCACCCGCCCCGCGATGCACTTCCCCCACCGGCCACCTCGTAACCGCGGCCCGAGCCCGTCCACCAGATGCAGCCGCACACCCGGAACTTTTCTCACGACCGGTGGTTTCTCACCCATCGAGACTGCACCGGCCCACCAGGACCATCGCAGATGAACCCCAGGAGCCCGACATGACCGAACACCACGACCTCGGCATCGCTCACGAGACCACCGACCCGACCCACCTCGGCCACACCGATCTAACCGCCGACCCCGCCATGCACGACACTCCCTGGATGACCGCACCTCCGGCCGCCACCGACGATCTGGGAATCCTGCACGGGGATCCGGCCGAGGCCAGCCACGACTGGTTCCTCCAGCAAGGCGACGGCTACTGCGTGCCGGCGTCCCTGACCGAGGTGCTGTCCCAACTCACCGGACACCGCTTCGCAGACGAATCCGTGGTCTCCGAACGGTTCGCCGAACTCGGGCTGCCGGTCACCGCGCACGGCGAAACCCTCGACGACAGCGTCACCGTGCTGAACAGCTTCGGTGTCGACGCCCACGTTCAATCCGGCGCCACCCTCACCGACCTCGAACACTACCTCGATCAAGGTCGCCCGGTCGTCCTCGGTGTCAACGCCGAAACCATCTGGGGCGAATCCGGCAACACCACCACCGCCGACCACGCCCTGCTGGTCAGCGGCATCGACGAAGAACGCGGTGTGGTCATCCTGTCCGATCCGGGTAACCCGCAAGGCGACGAGGAAACCGTCCCCCTGGACGTCTTCGAACACGCCTGGGCCGACAGTGGCAACCAACTGCTGGTCACCGACCAGCCCGCCGCCGAGGGCGACCACGCCACCAGTGACACCAGCGCTTCGACTCCCGGACCCGTCGTCGTGCCTACCATCCTCAACGCCACCCCGCCCACGTTCGCACCCGGCGACGGGGGGTGATCGCCTGCAGCCAGGACGAAGCCCCAACCGCCGCACCACCGAACCGACTCGAAGAGGGAGGCGATCATGACGATGACGGACATGTTCGGTGGGGTACCGGGGTGGGTGTTGGCGGTGGATTTCGGTACAACCGCGACCGCCGGGGCGGTACGGGAACGCAACGGAGTGGTGGCCGGGTTGGTGCTCGCGGACGGGGCGGCGACGATGCCGTCGTCGATATTCGCCGAGGACACAGGCCTGCTCGTAGGCAAACAGGCCGACCACACTGCCGGGTACGGGCTCGACCGCTACGAGCCGACCCCGAAACGGCACATCGCCCAGCCCCGCATTCTGCTCGGGGAGCGCGAATATCGGCCCGCTGAACTCGCCGCCGCGATTTACACCGCGATCATCGGCGAGGCGGTGCGGCAGCACGACCGAACCCCACCCGCAGGACTGGTGTTGACCCACCCCGTCGCCTGGACCCCGGCCCGGAAAGAGGTGCTCCGCGAGGCCGCTGCCTTGACCGTCTGTCGGCTCGGCGTGGCCTTGCCCGAGCCAGTGCTGGTGCCCGAACCGGTCGCGGCCGCCTGCTGGTACACCCGCACCCACCCTGCCCGCGCCGGGGACTACTTCGCCGTCTACGACCTCGGTGGAGGCACCTTCGATGCCACCGTGCTACGCCACGACGCCCCCGGCTTCAGCGTGCTCGCCAGCGGCGGACTCGACCCGCTCGGCGGGTTCGACTTCGACCAGGCTCTGTTCCGCTACCTCGGCCAAACTCATATAGCTGCCGTCGATTCCGGCCTTTGGGCCGACCTCAACGCTCCCGACCCCGACGATCACGACCTCGGCGAGCGGCGCCAACGCATGCACGCTGCAGTGCGCCAACTCAAAGAAGACCTCTCCACCGAACCCACACGCACCGTGCACCTCCCTGGGGTCGAACACCCCGTCCTGGTCACCCGCGCCGAACTGGAAACCCTCCTCCGCGCCGATCTACACGCCAGTCTCACCCAACTACGCGCGACAATCGACCGCGCTGGACTCGTCCCCGACCAACTCACCGGTATCTACCGCATCGGCGGCGCATCGCGCACCCCACTGGTCGGCGACCTGCTCGACGAACTCCACCGCCCCATCTACACCGTCGGGCAACCGAAAACCGTCGTCGCTCTTGGTGCCACCACACCACCCCCACTTCAACGACCAGTGGAAGCCGAGAAGAGTCTCGACCAACAATCCGAAAGCGCATCAAACGATTCCGCTGCCGCCGGGCCCCCTGCCGAGTCCTATGTCACCGCCGATGTCACCGCCGACAAAACCGCCACCCGGCCGGATCGGCGGAAGCGTTGGCCGCTGGGCGCCGCGGCGGCTGTCGTGATCCTCGTCGCCACAGGTGTCGGCACGTGGTTGGCCTGGCCGTCCCCGACGCCGCCGACACCCACACCGTCGCCACCGCCAGCGGCGTCGGGCTTGGACGCTACTTCGACCAGCCCCGTCGCAGCCCCATTTACTGCTACCGACACTCAGTTGCTCAATCTGTTGCCGACCGGGTACTCGAGGGACAACTGCGACCCCGAGGCGCCGGATCCTGACGAGACGGCCGTGCTCAACTGCAGCCCGAGTACCAAAACAGGTGTCCCTGCAGCGAACTTCTTCCTCTTCGACAACGTCGGTGCCCTGAACACACACTATGACGCCGATTTGAAGCAGTTTCCGGTCACGACGTGCCCAGATGGATCGGTCGGTGACCAACCGGCCAACGCACACGGGCAGCCGCAGGTCGTAGGCCGAGTGCATTGCTCCATGTCCAGTGACAACCCCGCGGTCCCGACAATCGTGTGGTCGAACGAACCTGACCGCGTTCTGGGCATTTCCTTTGCGGACCAACCCAGCGGCGCACCAGATATGTGGAACTGGTGGAAGAATCAAGGCGCATTCCGATAGTGCCAGAGCTGCCGAATGCTGAAGCAGCCGCAAGGCACGCAGTCCCTCGGCTATCGCACGACCGCCGAGACCACACTGCGGCAAGCGCGGAAAAAGCAGGCCATCGCGGAGGGGCGCCTGAGCGGGGTCGGGGGTCGAGTCGATACGACCCGCGACCGCCGCGGCGGTTCGGCATTGCCGGCGGCTAAAGCGGCCAACCGCCCGCCCCGCTCGCTGCGACAGGAAGCGATTATGCCGTCGGAAGCGAAGGCATGCTCCATCGCGGCGTGGAGGAAATAGACCCAGACCCCAAACACGGCGGTCGAAGCACTCGTGCCGCTTGCTCCGGACGGGCGGCGCGGATGATATGAGCCAGCACTCGAACCTCGACATGGAAGTGGGGCGGAGCCAATCGCTGGCCCTGTCGAAGAACACCGACGGCGGTCGCAATCCACGCATCGTGTGTAAGAAGCGAACGCTGTCACGACCACGTCATCGACTGGCCTGCGAAACGCCCCCGGATTGCAGGTCCGACGTGGTGGCGCCGACCAACATTCGACGCTGGCGCAGTGGCGCTGCCCTATGTGGTACGGCGCAGCCGAACTTCCGTATCGTCAGCGCTGTATGCACCAGCGTGCTGGACGAGTCCGACCATAAGTTGCCGACCAGCGAGCAGCATCGTGGTAATCAGGTAATCGCAGAGACCCTGGTGGATCCCGGCCTCTCAGCCTCCTCGACGCAGGTAACGGACGCCCATCCCACAGCCGATAGCACGCCGACGTACGGCTGAAAGTTTCCCCGTCTTCGTACGCAGCTGCGTACGAAGACCGAACGTGCGAGAACCACGCTTCCAACGAGGAACCCACGCTGGACGGCGGCCGCGTGAACGAACCGTTCACCGGTCGATACGACAGCGAATCGGGTCAGCCGCCAATAACGAGTTACAGGCAGGCAGCCACACAAGTGGGCGGTGGAATGTACCGCTGACCCGCTACCGCAAACCAGCATCGGCACAGGTGTGTCCACATCCCGCACCCGCAAATCCGACCGAGCGCTGGGCGCGAATCGATTGCACCCACACGCTTTTCATTCCGCGTAAGACCTCCAACAGGCCAGCGGTCGCCAAGCGCACATCATCCGCTGGGCTCGCGTATGGCCACGCAACCACCCCGGGCACTGCAAATCACCAGGCGGCAATCGCCGCAACGGACTGTTTCTCCGGATGGTCGGGAACTTCGCACGCGCACACCGGTGTCTCAGCCAGTGACCGGCTCGCAGCAATCCGGTCACCATCCACACAAGCACTTACCAGAACTGGAGCACACCATGAACACTCACCGTCTGCCACGCATCAGCCGCACGTTGTTCGTAGCCGGGGTGGTCAGTCTCGCGGCGATCGTAGGAGCCGGCACGGCCGGAGCCGACGCGGGTCAGGACGTCACGTTCATCGAAACGGTGAACAGTCAGGGCATCACCTTCGACCCTCCGAGCGCAGGGCCCGTACTCGCCGACCACATCTGCACCGAATTCGACAGCGGCGCAACTTTCGACACCGTCGTCGACGAAGGACTCAGCAACTGGCCGCTGACCGACTACCAGGTCGGGGAGGTGATCGGCGATTCGGTCGGCATCTACTGCCCACAGCATCTCGACGACATCCCCGACTGACACACCCGCGCACCGCCGGTGGCCCCATCCGCAGCGGGGCCACCGGCCAAGCTGTTTCGCCGACAGCGATCCGCGCATCACCATGCCACGGCGAGTCCCGAACCGGATGAATTCACCGGCCAGGTCCGCACATTCGCCACCATCATGATCGAACTCAGAGGCTCACGAGCTCGAACAATGGACGAGAGAAGAGCGTCGTCAGCCTGCATTGCACTCGCCGTTCGTCCGCGGGTTGCGTCACGATCGGGACGGAGCTGCCACAGGCCTGGCGACGCGTCGGAGCAGCGGAGCGGTCGGAGGGCCTGTCAACCGGATCATCATGTGGATCTGAAATATCAAGTTGGTGATGGCTTGCCGCGGCGGACAGTGACGATCGGCAGCGATGTCGCCTGCCAGGCTGGCAGCCGACAGCAGCTGGGGGCGTCCGCTGCGTCGCCGTGACGCGGTGTCAGCTGTCTGAGGTGGGAACGCGGACCAGACGTGAGAGCACTTTGTTGAGCGCGGTCTGGCCATCGTCAAGCACCGTATCGTCGCTCAGCCCAGGACGAAAACCGCTTCGACTACCAGTCGACCAGAGTAATTCCCCAGGTCCCCCAGGTTCCCATCTTCGATGTACCCCCGCCAAGGGCACCAACCTCCGACATCGACTCGTGGCCAGCCGGCGACGCAAGCGAACCTCCCCTCCTTGCAACGTTTCCAGTCCGGACCATGTCGGTCACGCAATCTGGAATTAATGCGCATATTTAGTACCAGAGTATCTCCTGCCGGCGCACCTGCCGGCGCACCCTGTCGGCCTACCCACGTAGCGGATCCCCATCCATTGACAGCCTGGCCGCACTCCCCGTCACGGATTTTCTGGCACAAATCAGACGATCCGGTCACCAGAACCGGGGCCCAGCGCAGTTCCAGCGCCACCAGCACGCCCCGAAACAGCACGGGACGTGGGCAAATCGCGTCAGTATCAGGACGTCCACAGGACGTCACAGGTCCACAAACAGCAACGAACAACAACCGGCAACACCCACCAACAACGACGAACCCGCAGGTCACGCCAGTTCGCCGGACAGACCGGGCAGGTCACAAGTAGCATCCAAGGATGCGATCGATCTGGAAGGGTTCCATCGCGTTCGGCTTGGTGAATGTCCCGGTGAAGGTCTATACGGCCACCGAGGACCATGACATCAGGTTTCACCAGGTGCATGCCAAGGACGGCGGACGGATCAGATACGACCGGGTGTGCACCGTGTGCGGGCAGTCGGTGCAGTTCGCCGATATCGATAAGGCCTACGAATCGCCCGAGGGTGAACGGGTGGTGCTCACCGACGAGGATTTCGCGAAGCTTCCGGTGGCGGAGAAGCACGAGATTCCGGTGTTGCAGTTCGTGCCGGCGGAGCAGATCGATCCGATCCTGTTCGACCGGAGCTACTACCTCGAACCCGATTCCACGACGCCGAAAGCCTATGTGCTGCTGGCGAAGACGCTCGAACAGGTGGATCAGATCGCGGTGGTGCACTTCACGCTGCGGCAGAAGACCCGCCTGGCGGCGTTGCGGGTGCACGACGACGTGTTGATGCTGCAGACGCTGCTGTGGCCCGACGAGGTGCGCACGGTGAATTTTCCCGCCCTCGACGGTGTGGCCGAACCGCGGGCGCAGGAGATCAAGATGGCCCGGACTCTGGTCGAGAGCATGTCTGACGACTTCGATCCTTCGCAGTACACCGACGAGTACCAGATCGAGTTGCAGAAGGTGCTCGACGAGGCCATCGCCTCCGGGGAGGGCACGGTGGTCAAGCGCGAGGAAGCCGCTCCGGCCGAGACGGACGCCGAGGTCGTCGACCTGGTCGCGGCCCTGCAACGCAGCCTCGAGGCATCCGGGCGGCGCGCTCCCGCACCTGCCGCGAAGAAAGCACCGAAGAAGCCCGCCGAGAAAGCCGCGCGCAAAACCACTCGCAAGAGTCCGGCGAAAAGCACCGCGAAAACGACCCGCAAGGGCGCGTGAGGGAACACAGCACACCCACAGCGACAACCTACCCGGTAGCTAGGCTGCCACGGTGTGATCGAAGCTGTCATAGTCACAGCAGAGAAAGGTTTGCCCGATGGCACACCGCATCGCGAAGTTCGCCATGATGGGCGCGCTCGTCGCCGCCCCGATCGTGACGGTTTCGGCCCCGGCATTCGCCGATACTCCCCAGCAGCCTCAGGGCAACAACCAGTCCGCGCATCAGCAGGACTATCAGAACCAGAACAACAACCAGGACCAGAACCGGCAGGATCAGAACCGGCAGCAGCCCGCACCCCAGCAGCAGTTCGATCTGTTCCGGCTGCCGACCGGTAGCGCCGGATAGTCTCGGCTCGCCGAGGCCGGACCGACGAAGACCTCCGAGCGGATTGCGCGATCACTCGGAGGTCTTCGTCGTTCCAGCGGGATCATTCGATCAGCGCATTCCCCGCACGAGTCGTCGTGCAGGTCTAACCGGAGGCCTGATCGCCCCAGCTGGCCCGCGCGCCCGACTCGCCGATTCGAGAGACCTGCACGGTCGCCGCGGCGCCCGCGGCGATGGTCAGCACCGCGACCGCCGCGACGAGGACGAGACCGACCCGCCGCTCGCCCCGCTCACGCAGATGCACGAACAGCAGCAACAGTGCCGCAACCAGCAGGCCGATCGCGAAATAGATCATGGTGTCGCCGAGATGCGCGTGCGTGTGGACGGCCGGCGAACGGCCGATCTTGTGTTCGAGCCACTCCCCCGCGTCGGTCGTGATCGGCGTCATCACGACGTCGAATGCCGCCAGCACCGCCACCAGCCACACCAGCCGCTGCCGCGCCGGGCGCCACACCGCGCACAATATGGCCAGCAGCGAGGTCAGCGGCACGAGTACGACGATTATATGGACGAGCAGCACATGTGCCGGCAGACCGTTGATGGTCGACATTGCGAGGTCACTCCTGAGAGACGAATGAGAATCGGATCGAGTGTCCCCGAGGTAACTGAGAACACGCTGTGACCCCGCTGGCGATAACGCTCGAGAACCAGCCCTGATGCCGTAGGTCCTGCAATGTCCCGAACAATCGCCGTTGCCATCGCCACGGTTGTCACAACAGCGACTCTGGGGGCCGCCGCTCCCGCGATCGCGTCGGCCGCGCCGGCGACAGCCTATCCGCCGGTCACCAGCGCCACCGCCGCCCAGGCGACGCGGATTCAGTGGTTCTGGGTGTGCCTCAACGTTCCGCTGGGGTCCGTGAGCATCAGCTTCTGCGTATAACGTGAATCGCATGTGATACCAGCGTCGGCGAAACGAATAGTCACGCCAATACACATCTGCTCATTCGACGTTGGATTTTTCGACGCCGCCGGAGAAGAGCGGTGCGTTCGATTTCGCAGATAATGGACATCTCCGCGGAACTGTCGTATCCAGTCGGCCGAGTCCCTGGCCGAGCGGCTCTTGAAGGAATTCGCCTGACGCCACGGTCACCCTCCGCGCGTGATCTCTCGACGCGCAACAGGTTCGAAGGGGGATGACCGTTCGGCCGAACCGCCCCGGCGACCACCCTCCGCGCGTGATCTCTCGACGCGCAACAGGTTCGAAGGGGGATGACCGTTCGGCCGAACCGCCCCGGCGACGCTCGGATAACACTTTGGCCGGGCACGGCGGCGGCAGCACATGCGCCGCCCGCCGAGTGTCGGTTTCGACCACTCCGGCGCGGGGTAGGCCGCGATCGACCGGGGAATCCGCAGTCGTTCGAAGGAGGCGACGATGAGCACCGGCAATGCCCTGCCGATACCCGACTACGACCAGCTCACGATCGGATCGCTCGAACACCGGGTCCGGTCACTCGCGCTGGGGCAGGTCGAGCAATTGCTCGAACACGAGCGCGGGACCGCGCATCGCCCACGGGTCGTCGAGATTCTGTCCGCGCGGATCGAACAATTGCGCCAGGGCGCGAAACCATCCGGCGGTGACCCGACCAACGCCCCGCCGGTCAGCGGGCGACAGGGCGGCTCATCCGCCGACCCCGCGCACTCGCCCATGGACAACACACCGCTGCGGCACGGCGTCGCCGAGCAGACGCCGGCCCGCGGCAAACCCTGATCACACAGCTTCCGCCCCGCGAATCGGCCCGCCCCGGCGAAGTACGCCCGCGCCGGGGCAGTGCCGGCTTTCCGGAGTAGCCGGACGCGAGGCGGGTAGCCGCCCGCCGTACGCAGCCCACCCACAAGCCCAGGAGGAACCGATGGTCCAGTACGTCCGCGACCTCATGACCAGCAACCCCATCACACTGGCCCCGACCGCAACCGTGCGCCAAGCAGCACAAGCCATGCGCGACAACGACATCGGCACCGTGATCGTTGCCGATGGTGAGCACGTGCAGGGCATCGTCACCGATCGCGACCTGGTCGTGCGCGCGCTCGCCGATCGCACCGACCTCGCCGACTGCCACCTCGACGACGTCTGCAGCAGCGCACAGCTGATCACCGCGACACCCGACGAACAGGTCGAGTCCGCCGTGCGGCGTATGCGGGAGAACTCCGTGCGCCGCATCCCCGTCGTGGAAGGCGACCACGCGGTCGGAGTGCTCTCCCTCGGCGACGCCGCCATCGAGCGCGACTCCGGCTCGGCGCTCGCCGATATCAGCGCCGCGTCCGGCAACACCTGAACCGGACCCACCGCAGCCTTGCGCCCACGGCAAACCGCCACGGGCGCAAGGGTGGTCGCGCAACGCGCCAGATCGCCAACCGATCGGAAATCCGGTGGCTGGACCGATCGCCTTCCGGGCCGAGGGACTACCACCTCGCCTCCGGTGCATCCAGCTGTGGGTGAACCCGCCGCGGGCGAACAGGTTCAACGCGCCCCGGCAGCCGTAAGACGTGCCGCCGGAGATCACCGGCGGCTTCTCGATGTGCAGAATCCCGCCGCCTGCGGTCATCCACTGGGTGTTCCGTTGCTGTGGAGCCGCCGCCGTGGATGCGGCCATATCACACACTGGCCGTGTACGCCGGGCCGCTGAGGGCCCGTGCCCCGAGATTCCGTTGACCACTCGAATGAAATCCACTGGGCGACAGTCATTTCGAACCGACTACCACCGGCGCCGACAAATTCGGCATACCTGTACGCCGACTTCGCCCGAGGGCATCGATCGCGAGACGCTGCCCGCTCATCAATTCGGCAACGGATGCACCGGCCGGGTGCAGGCCGTCCCCCGCGTACAGGTCGTCGCGCGGTGACACACGACGATCCGGCTCCGCCGGTTCGCGCACCGAAGGTCGGCATCCCTCGCGACCGGGCCACTCGATCCTCAGCGAACGGTGCCGGTCGCGGTCTGCCGCCCGGCCAGATCGCGGGCGGCGACCTGCCAGGTGTCATCGTCGCCCGCGCGCGCGGCGACGACCAGGCCTTGGAAGTCGAAAAGCGGTGAGCGCAAACGGTAGTCGAACACGGCGCCCGCGGCGCCGCGGGCACGGGCGGCCTCGGCCATGGCGGTGGCTTGCAGCGGACCGTGCGTGAGCAGGCCCGGATAGCCTTCGGTCTCGCGGGCGTACTCGCGGTCGTAGTGGATGCGGTGCCCGTTGTAGGTCAGCGCCGAGTACCGGAAAAGCAGGGTGGGGCCGACCGGGATCTGCCACTCGCCGTCCGCGGCGGGAACCTCGGGTCCGGCCTCGGCCGCCGGGGGCCGGGCGATCGCGGGCGCGTCGCGGTAGACGATGTCCTGGCGTTCGTCGACGACGAGGTCGCCACGTTGGAGGATGTGGTGGCGGACCGTGACGAACGTCAATCGTCCTGTCCTGCCCTGCTTTTCGGTGATGGCCTCGACGGTGGTGCGCCGGGTCGCGGACTCGCCGATCCGCAGCGGCGCGAGGGAGCGGACCTGGCCACCGGCCCACATGCGCCGGCGACCCGGTTCCGGCGGAGTCGGCACGGTATTGCGGATCGGGTGGCCGTCGCGACCGAGGTCGGCCTGCGCAGGCCGGTCGAGCAGGTACACCCAGTGCCAGGTCAGCGGCAGCCCCTCGGCCTCCAGATCCGGCGCGGTGACGCCGAGCAGCCCGGCGAGGCCCTCGGCGGGGCCGGCGGTGAGGGTTTCGGTGCGTTCGACGGTCGTCATCGCGAAGCCTCTCGTGCGGCGCCGAATTCGGCGCGGATCGATTCGTTGTGCTCGCCGAGGCGGGGCACGTCCCGCATGGCCGCCTCGCGGCCGCGAACGGTGACGGGCGGGAGCAGGGCGCGCACGGGCCCGCCGGGGGCGCCGACGGTGCGCCAGCGGTCCCGGGCGGCGAGCTGTGGGTGGGCGACGAATTCGTCGGGGGTGCGCATCCGGGCGCACGCGATGCCCGCGGCGTCGAGGGTTTCGACGAGCGCGTCCGCGGTGTGGGCGGCGAATGCCTGCTCGAGCATCTCGGTGAGCTGCGAGTCGTTGGCGAATCGTTCGGGGTTGTGCGCGAACCGAGGATCGCCGGCCAGTTCGGGACGTCCGATCACGGTGGTGCACAAGGTCTTCCACTCGCGGTCGTTCTGGATGCCGAGGAACACCACGCCCTCGCCCGTGCGGTACGGCCCGTACGGTGCGATGGACGCGTGCCGCGCACCGGTGCGGCGCGGCTTCTGCGGGCCGTACATGCCGTAGTACGCGGGCTGCATCGCCCATTCGCCCAGCGCGTCCAGCATGGCGACGTCGAGGGTGGCGCCGATGCCGGTGTGCTCGCGCTCGTACAGCGCGGTGAGGATCCCGGAGTACGCGTACATGCCGGTCGCGATGTCCGCGATCGAGATTCCCGCCTTGGCCGGCTCGTCCGCGGTGCCGGTCGCGGCGACGACGCCGGTCTCACACTGCACCAGCAGGTCGTAGGCCTTCTTGTCGCGGTAGGGTCCGTCCGGACCGTAGCCGGAGATCGAGCAGTAGATCAGCCCGGGGCGACGTTCCCGGACCGCGTCCGGGCCGAGGCCGAGACGGTCCACCGAACCCGGGACCAGGTTCTGCACCAGCACATCCGCGCCGGCGATCATCGCGTCGAGCACCGCCCGGTCGGCCGGCGCCTTGATGTCGAGTTCCACGCTCTCCTTGCCCCGGTTCAGCCACACGAAGTAGCTCGATTCGCCGTGCACCGTGCGGTCATACCCGCGAGCGAAATCGCCCGCGCCGGGACGCTCCACCTTGATCACCCGGGCCCCGAGGTCCGCGAGCTGTCGGCTGGCGAACGGCGCGGCCACCGCCTGCTCCAGTGAGACGACGGTAATCCCTTGCAGTGGAAGGCTGTTCATCGGTCAGCTCCTCGCTGTCGCGGCGATCCGCCCGGCGCGCGCGAGCACCGGACGGTCGATCATCATCCCGTCCACCGACACCGCACCCGCCCCCGCGGCGGCGGCCAACACCCGCCGGGCCCAGTCGATCTCCTCGGCGGTCGGGGCGAACGCCTCGGCGACCGGGGCGAGCTGGGACGGGTGGATGCACAACTTGCCGCCGAACCCCAGCCCGCGTGACCGCCGCGCCGCCGCGAGAACCGCTGCCGGGTCGCGCGTCTCGGCCGACACACCGTCCACGGGCGCCGGCAACCCCGCCACTCGCGACGCCAACACCAGACGGCTGCGAGCGTACAGCAGCGTGTCGTCGGCCTCGTGCGCATCGATGTCGAGCGCGAAGTCGATGGCGCCGAACGCGATTCGATCCGCCACCCGGACCAGCTCGTCCACGCGATGCAGCCCCAGCGCGGTCTCCACCAGCGCCACCAGACCGGCGTCGGCGGGCAGTCGCGCCGCGATCGCGCCCAGCCGGGCGGGGTCCTCGGCCTTGGGCACCATCACCCCCGCGAGCCCGGGTGCGTCGGCGATCGCCGCCAGGTCCGCGTCCGAGTCGATGCGCACCCATCCGCGGCCGCCGGTGCGCAACCAGCGCGCGACGTGCGAGCGGGCGGCGTCCTTGTCCGGAGCGGCGACGGCGTCCTCCAGGTCGAGCACGACCTCGTCGGCGCCTGCCGCGGCGGCCTTGCCGAACCGTTCGGGCCGGTCGCCGGGTACGAACAACCACGTGAGGGCAGTCGAAACACTCATCAGCGCACCGGATTCCGCTTGATCAGCTGCTTGGTGATGACGTCCTTCTGGATCTCGTTGGTGCCCTCACCGACGATCATCAGCGGGGCGTCGCGGAAGTAGCGCTCCACGTCGAACTCCGTGGAGTAGCCGTACCCGCCGTGGATCCGCACCGCGTCCAGCGCGATCTTCATCGCGGTCTCCGAGGCGAACAGCTTCGCCATCCCGGCCTCCATATCCGCGCGCTCGCCGGACTCGTACCGCCGCGCGGCGAACTGCACCAGCTGCCGGGCCGCGGTCAGAGACGTCGCCATGTCCGCCAGGTAGTTGCCCACCGCCTGGTGCTGCCAGATCGGCTTGCCGAAACTCTCCCGCTCCTGCGCGTACCGCAGCGCGTCGTCGAGCGCCGCTCGCCCGACCCCCAACGCCCGGCTCGCGACCTGGATGCGCCCGATCTCCAGCCCGCGCATCATCTGCGCGAACCCCCGCCCCTCCTGCGTGCCGAGCAGCGCCGTCGCCGGGACCCGCAAATCGGTGAACGACAACTCGCAACTCTCCACGCCCTTGTAACCCAACTTCGGCAGATCGCGGGACACCTCGAACCCGGGCCCCTTCTCCACCAGCAGAATGCTCACGCCCCGGTGCGCCGGCACCGCCTCCCGGTCCGTCTTGCACAGCAGCGCGATCAGGTCCGAGCGGCGAGCGTTGGTGATCCACGTCTTCGCGCCGTTCACCACGTACTCGTCGCCGTCCCGGCGCGCCCACGTGCGCATCGCCTGCAGATCCGAGCCGCCGCCCGGCTCGGTCAGCGCCATCGTCGCGCGGATCTCGCCGGTCGCCATTCGCGGCAGGTAACGGTCCTTCTGCTCCTGTGTGCCGAAGGTGAGCAACAGCTTGGAGACGACGGTGTGCCCGCCCATCGCACCGGCCAGGCTCATCCACCCGCGCGCCAGCTCCTCGGTCACCGCCGCGTAGCACGGGGTCGACACCGCGGCCTCGCCCCACGGCTCCGGGATCGCCAGGCCGAAGATCCCGATCCGCTTCATCTGCTCGATGAGCTTCTCGGGGTAGGTATTCGTGTGGTCGAGTTCCCGGGCCACCGGGCGCACCTCGCGGTCCACGAAATCCGCGACCAGAGCCACGATTTCGCGCTCGTTCTCGTCGAGTTCGTACATTCTTCGCTCCAGTCGTCCGGTCCGCCGCGCTTCAGTTCTCACCGGACATCGTGACTGATGATATGAATCAATCTGAAATAGAATTTTGTGATGTCGACATGCGGCGGTGCGATAACAGCGAGGTCGGGCCGGAGAACCGAACTGCCCCTCGAACGCGCGGCACCAGGGCGGCGCGGCTGTCCGGGGCGTCCGGTACCTCGGCCGCGCGGCCCCGGATCCGGGCTGGGACTGGGCGACGCGGACATCGACTCGCCGGACGACATCGGTCTCGTCCGATCATCTGCCCTCGTCCCGCATCGAGACCGCGGGCCACACATTCGTTTCCACCAGCTCCTCGATGAGGGCGGCCAGCTCGTCCGCCACGACCGATACGGCGGGGGCGATACGGCGGGTACGCGCGAGCCCCAGCACGACGTCCCGCACGGCCGCGGGATCGTCGAGAGGCGCGGCGACGAGGTCGCCCGCCGCGACGTCCTGCACCACCGCCGCGGCGGGAAGGATGGTCCACCCGATCCCCGCCCGGGCCGACTCCTTCTGCACCGCCATCGAATTCGTTTCCAGGGCGACCTCGGGGACCGTATCGGCGCGCTCGAACGCCTGGTCCACCAGAACCCGCAGACCGTGTCCACTGGCAGGCATCACGAGCGGATGCCGGGCGAGCTGCGTGAGCCCGACCGGCCGTCCGGCCTCCAGGCCGGAGCCCGGCGCCGCGATCGCTTGCAGCCGCTCCCGCAGCAGCGGCCGGACCTGCAGTGACGGTGTGCTCCGGAGGTTGTACAGCAGGGACACCTCGACGTCGCCTCCGTCGAGCCATCGCTGGAGGTCGCCGGAATAGGCGCTGAGCAACCGGAGGCGGATGCCCGGATGGCGTTCCCGCAGTCGCTGTACGAGCGGCGCGGCGACGATGTCGACCGAACTCTCCAGCAGGCCGACGGTGGCGATTCCCGACACCGACGCGCCGTGCGGCCGGATCTCGGCGCGAGCCCGTTCCAGCTCGGCAAGGGCGCGGCGGGCGCGGTCGACCAGCACCGCGCCGGCGTCGGTCGGCCGCATCCCCTGCCGCGTCCGCTCGAACAGCGGCACCCCGAGTTCGTCCTCCAGCGTCTTGATCTGACGGGTCACCGCCGGCTGCACCAGATGCAGCAGCTGCGCCGCCCGGGTCACGCTGCCCGCCTCCGCGACCGTCACCAGGGCGGTGAGTTGCTTGAAATCCATCCGTGCTCCTCGGCTGCGTGACCACCCGCCCTCGGGCGGTATCAAAGTTCTCTATTTCACAGCCTGTCAGATCAGTTTCAGGATTGGGCGCTGGTCACCGAGTGCAACGTCGCGATTTCGCCGCCCACTACAGCTTTGTCCCGAACCGGGACAACAGGGCGGGCAGCTTCGACGCGGCCATCAACGCACGGAACTGCCAGCTGTCATCACGCGGCAGAACGCCGCCGCGCTGAGTCGCGTCCAGGAAGTCATAGAGGGTCTCCCCCTCCTCCATCAGCCCGGCGGCGTTGAAATGGTAGCGATCAACCGCCGGGCACTGGATGAAACGCCCGTTGCCGTAGATCACCGGCGCGGACTCGTCATACGGATACAACCGCAGCGGACCGGTCCAATGACCACTGCCGATATAGCGAATAACGGTGCGCACCAACCCATCCGGAGTCACATCCAGATATCCCTGGCCGGGCAGCGGGTCGTAGCGCCAGTCCGGGATCGCGTCGAAGAACGCGAAGTTGTATTTCACGAACTCGTCGATCCCCAGGATCGTGCGGCCGAACGTGGTCACATCGGTGTACCGCACATCCGCGGCATACAGCTCCTCGCTGAGGCTCATATCGCGGACCAGGAAGCTCCACCAGTACTTCTTGGCCCACTCCATCACCCAGCTCAGGTCCACCCCGAGCTTGCCGTAGAACGCCAGTTTGCGGTCGAAATCGTCGAACCAGGCCAGCGTGCCGGCCTGCAGTTCCTCCTCCGGAATCACCCGGATCGGCACCGCGCGATTGGAATTCAGGAACTCCGGCACCGGTCCGGACAATCGCGGCTGCCGCAGTGCCTGCTGGAACTGTTCCTCGTCGAACATGACGCACCTTTCCCACGACCAACGCGGCCACCGGCGATGTGATTGTCCCGCGCGTTAAGATGAATCATATGATTCATGTAGAATCAAGTGATGTCAATGTGGCGACGGCACCGGATGCGAGAATGAGACCGTGACCGCCACTCCCAAACTCTGGCGAGGCCAGACCCTCGAGGACCGATCCGGCGAGCGCCGCGAACAACTCCTGGACTGCGCGTTCGACCTGCTCGGCACGGGCGGCGCCGGCGCGGTCGGCATGCGGGCGGTCATCCGGCAGGCGAATCTGAGCCCCCGGTACTTCTACGAAAGCTTCGACAGTCGCGAAACGCTCATTGCCGCGGTCTACGACCGCACCGAAGCCGCTCTGCGCGAACGTCTTTCGAGCATCACCCCGGGCACGGACCCGCACCCGGCGATCCGGGCGGCCCTGGAGATATGCGCCGACTTCTTCGAAGAGGACCCCCGCCGCGCGCGTGTCCTGCTGCGCGAGCCCGCGGCCGACGATCACCTGCGCGGTCACATCACCCGCCGCACTCCCGCGGTGATCCGGGCGCTCGCCCCGTTACTCGGCCCCGGCGCGGAGTCCTTGTTCACCACCAACGACACCACACTCGCCACCATCGGCACCGCCCTGGCGGGCGCACTGACGGCCGTATACCTCGATTGGACCGATGGCCGACTGACGATCGCACGCGAAGATCTCGTCGACAACGCGGCCACGATCGTCGTCGCGCTGCTCGGCACCACCTTCCTCTGAATTTCACCGGGTGGCAACGAAACACCACGTGCCGCCCGGAAGATCCGGTGCGAGAGGCCGAATCCAGGCGTAGCCGAGTCGAGAAGCGTTCTCGCTCAGGGCTTCTCCAGCCGTCAACGCGACATTCGCCGCGCTCCTCGTCCCCGCCTGCCCCGGCCTGATCGCGGCCCCGATCCCGAAGAGATTGTGGCACTTCATTATTGCGAATAGGCCGTACTCACTCCCCGGCCGCGGTGTCCAGTGCGCGCAGTACCCATTGGTCTTTGCCTCTGGACTTGGCGCGGTAGAGCGCGCGGTCGGCCGCGTCCAGCAGGGCCGCGGCGGGGGTGTCGGCCGGAGTTGGCACGGCCCCGATGCTGGCCGACACCTGGAGTTCGTATTCACCGATGACGATCGGGGCCGACAGCGCGGCCAACAACCGGTCGGCGACCGCGGTGATGCGGAAATCCTGGGCCGGTGGTGCGAGCAGGACGACGAACTCGTCGCCGCCGATGCGCGCGATCATGTCCTGGCCGGCCGGCAGGCTGTCGCGCAGGCGGGCAGCGGCAACGGCGAGGACTCGGTCGCCGATGCCGTGACCGTACCGGTCGTTGATCTGTTTGAATGCGTCCAGGTCGACGAAACACAGTCCGATCCGGTCATGATCGGTGACCGAGGCGGCGATGGTTTCGAGCCGTTCGAGGAAGTGGCGGCGGTTGGGCAGACCGGTGAGCACGTCGTGTCGCACCTGCCGGTGCAGTTCGGCGTGTAGCTGATGCCGCTCGGTCACATCCTCTCCGACGGCCAGGAGATAGTCGGCTCGACCGGCCGAACCTCGCACATAGGTGACCGCGAACGAGGCCCACCCGGTGCTGCCGTCGGTGCGGTGGAATCGCTGCTCGAATTTCACGGTGCCCTCGCGCGCCGGAACCAACGTGTCGAAGACCAGTGCGCAGATCTCGCCGTAGGCATCGGGGTGAGCGAACCGGTAGACCGAGGTACCGCGCAATTCCTCGGCCCGAACCCCGATCATGGCGGCCAGGCCGGGGTTGACGTCCAGCAGAGTGCCCGTGGTGTCCGCGATGGCGATCGCGATCGCGGCGTTGTCGAACACGATCCGGAACCGTTCCTCACCTGCGCGCGACGCCTGCTGCCGCGTGGCACGGCCCGCGTGCGGCCACGGATTGCGCGGCGAGTGGCGTTGCGCCCGGTAGTCCCGGATCTCAGCGGCGAGCAACGCTGCTACACGTCGGGACAACCGGTCCACAGGACCGAATATGTGCCGCCATCGCGATGTCGAAGCCGCCCGGTCGGGTCCGGCCGTCGAGGTCGGCCCGCAACCGTGGCCCGCAACCGCGGTCGCTCGCTCGGTCGAGGGGGATCGCAGCATGTCATCCGCCGGGTTCAACTTGCGTCGGGAAGGTCGGTCGCGGAAAGCTCGCCGGTGAGCACCCGCTGGTGGAACTGACCGAGCGCATCGATCGCGGCGCGCGCGTCGGCCAGCAGATCCGCACCGGCGTGGTGGACGTGCGGCGCACGGTCCCAGATCTGCAGCAGCGTCGGCACCCGCGCTTCGGCGCAACGCCGGGCCAGGATCTGCGAGTCCGGTAGCAGGCATTCGGTGGAGCCGACCTGGATCAGGACCGGCGGCAGGCCGGTGAAATCGCCGTTGACCGCCGACCATGCCGGATCGAGCGCCCCATCCTCGGCGAACCCCCGGCGGGCGATCAGCTCCAGAGCCCGAGCCGGAATGTACGCGTCGCGTCGCCGGTTCGGGTGGGCGTCGCGCATGGTCGAGTCCAGATCGGCCCACGGTGCGATCGCGGAAATACCGCCGGGCATCGGCAACCCCAGCGCACGAGTGGCCAGCGCGAGCCGGAAGGCGAGCCCGCCACCGGCGGAGTCACCGGACACGAGAATCCGCTCGGGCGGGAAACCCTCCTCCAGCAGATATCGATAGGACTCGACCGCGTCGTCGAGCGTCTCGGCCGGATCCGCCTGCGGCAACTGCCGGTAATCGACGCTCAGCGCGGGCATCACGCTGGCGTGGGCGATCTTGGCCACCATGCGCCGGTGAGTGTTCAACCCGCCGCAGATGAACCCGCCGCCGTGGAAATACAGCAACACCGCGTCCTGCCGCTGCCGCGGATCGCGATCGCCCTGCCACAACCATTCGGCCCGGAACTTCTCGAATCGCACCATCCGGCGCCCGGTGCCCCTCGGCGCGGCCAGAGCCGCGGCCGGAAGATCGAGCAGACAGCCCAGACGCACCAGTTGCCGGAACCGGCTGTGGTCGGCGACCCGCGTCAACGTCTCCAATCCGAGCCCGACCGTGCCACGCAGCAGCGGATCCGCGATTCTGGTGCCGATACCGGCCCGGTTCGGCCACTGCACACTCAGCGTCGACCGCGGGCCCGGCTCAGCCGCGGGCGACTCGCCCGCAGCCCGGACATCGACACCGCCCGAACCCTGTGCACACCCCGAACAGCCTTGGCCGGGCGCACGACCACTATCTTCTACACGGCGCAACATCGATCCTTCGTCAGTACGACCTATGTCGATGGCCAATCCTGACCGAGCAGGGACATGCGCACAGCGGCGGAAATACCTATAAAAGTACCTATCCGCCCACGCCTGGGCCCCCACGGCAAGAGCACAATGTCACCGGAACACCGCCTACCGGCCCGGCCGGCCCCGGCTCCGCGCACCCGATCCGCCCGCGCGGGTAGCCCGGGCGGCGCCCGCGGGCTCGACACACGTACCCGTTACCGATTGCGCACACCGTGGCGATGCCTCGGCAAACGCGAGCTGACGCCGCACCGACTTGTTTTCTTCGCGACATCACCATCAGGGACGCTGCGGAACCCCTCACAGCTGGTGAGATTCACAGAGCCTGGATATGTGCTCGGGTAGGCACTGTTGTGCGTACGGGACCGAGCACCTCGAATCGTCTGTCATGCCTCGGGGACCGGCATCGCATGAAGGAGGGTTTCCCATGCCTCGCTCCATCGTTTCGTGTGACCGTATCGCCATTGTCGGTGCGGGCCCCACCGGGCTGACGCTCGGCATCGAATTGGCGATCCGCGGAGTGCCGTGCCGTCTTTTCGATAAAAGGCAGCACCCGTCGGAAACGTCGCGGTCGTTCACTGTTCAGCCCCGAACCGCCGAAGGGTTCGCCCGCGGTGGATACGTGGATCCTTTCCTGGACGTGGCTCGATTCCATCAGGGGATGGCGATCCACCTGCGGGGAGTAGAGAACACCGAATACATCGACTTCAGCATGTTGGACACCCCGTACCCGAACATTCTGATCGTCGAACAGAACGACACCGAAGCGGTGCTGCGCGAGCGTTTCCGGGCACTGGGCGGCACCATCGAGTGGAACACCGAGCTGACCTCGATCACCACCGATCCCGACGGCCGGATCACCGCGCACCTGCGGCACCCCGACAGCGCCGGGACCGGCCGCGAAACGATCCACCCCGACTGGCTGATCGGCTGCGACGGCCTGGGCAGCATCGTGCGCACCCAGCTCGGGCTCGACTACACCGGCGACGACTACACCGGCATGCGATTCCGAATGATGGACGTCGAGATGGAAAACCCGTACCCGGGCAGCGACACCTGGATCGACTACTGGGTCGACACCGACCGCATGCTGCTCACCACCGCGTTGCGGCGCGGGCACCGGGTGCTGATCAGCGACATGCGCGATGCCCCGCGAGCCCGGACCCAGCCCGACCCCCGCACCGCGCGGACCGCCTTCCAGCACGTCGTGGATTCCTGGCCCGAGCTGTCCGGCATGCGCCTGGGGCTACCGAGATGGACCACCGAATTCGATATCTGGCGCAGGCTCGCCTCGGGCTACCGGCGTGGACGCCTCCTGGTCGCCGGCGATGCGGCGCATATCCACAGTCCCGCAGCGGGAATGAACATGAACACCTGTATTCAAGACGCGTTCAACCTCGGCTGGAAACTCGCCGCCGTGGCCACCGGCAGTGCCCCCGAATCCCTGCTGGACACCTACGAAACCGAGCGGCGCCCGATCGCCACACAGGTCATGCAGACCAGTCACGAGTTGCACGGGATCATGATGAACCACGGTGTGCGTCCCGGCGAGCGGCGCGAACTCATCGCCCAGCCCGAATTCCACCGCGACGCCGCCGCACGCATCGGCGCGCTCACCTACCACTACCGCGACGTCATCGATGCCCCCGGTCCCGCGGTGCGGAACGGTCTTGCCGCGGGGGATCGTGCCCGCAATACGCCCATCACCGCCACCACCGATGTGCACGGCCTGCTGGCCCATCCCGACCACACCCTGCTGGTGCTCCAACGACGACCACGCTCCACCGTCGCCGCCGCGGCCGCCCGAGCCACCGCCCCCTACCGGGACCTGCTGCGCACCACCGTGATCGCAGCCCCCGACCTCGGCGCCGACGCGCCCGTCGGCGCACTCATCGCCCAGGACACCCGGATCTTCGAGGACTACGGCCAAATCGCCAACGACACACTATGTCTGATCCGGCCCGACGGACATATCGCCCTGCGGTCGGACGACCTGGGAGCACTGACCACCGCGCTGGGCCAGGTCATGCTGCCATGAACACACCATCGGCCCCGCTCCCGTCGGCCGGGGCAGACGGGAGAAGCCGACCGATCGAGGCGATCCCCGCGAGCGAAGCGGGACCTCTGACGCCGTCCGGTTCCGATCAGCCGTCCCGCGGCCGTGAAATGCCGCCATGTGTGATGGCGTCCGGCCGTCTCGTACCCCGGGTCGGCCGGACTCCGTCGTATGCGCTCAGCTCACACGTTGGCCGTGCACGCCGACAGCACCACATGCGCCGCCCGCGGCATCGCACTGCCCAGGTCCGGGAACGGCGGAGCGCTCAGGCCCAGCGCCTTCACCGCGGACTGCTCGGCCTCGGTCTTGGACTTCGCCCAGTTCCAGGCGAACCGCCCGTCCGCGCCCTGGGCGACCGCGCCGCAGGCGTTCACGATCTGAATGA
>CBJNFW010000088.1:0-28151 GCA_966435935.1 uncultured Nocardia sp. | reverse complement strand
GGAGACCACCACCAGCCCGTCGACGCCCGGGATTTCGGGCCGCTCCAACCGCTCGGCCACCGGATACGAAACAGCCAGATATCCGGCGCTGCGAGACAGCGCCGCGGCGGCCTCCAGTTCGACGACCTCGCGCCGGGGCGCGAGATCCCACGCCCCGAGACCCGCGAGCACCTCGGCCACGACCGCCCGCCGCACCTCGGGCTCCCGCTCGGCCCGCTGAACCAGCTCGTCGCCTCCGGCAGCGGCCAGCGCCCGACCCGCTTGTACGCCGAATTCCGCTGCCTCGGAGCATAACTCGATATTCATACGGCACACTCCAGCACGTCCGGGCCGACCAGCCACCGCACCGAGTCATCCTCGGTCACGCCTGCCCCCAACCCGTTCGGCCGCGTCACATCCGCCTCGACCGAAAGCGAAGTCGCGACGCGACGAACATCCCCCACAGAATGTTTCGCTGCCCTGCCGCGTTCGTGCTCGTCTGCACCGCCCCCGGCTTCGACCGTCCAGCGGTATCGGCTGCGCCTCGATGCCGCCCCGGGCGACCGTCGCGGCGAGCACGACCCGAGGAAATCGCCGCCGCGTGCCCCGGCGCTCATGCCGCGTTCCGTTTCTTGCGGCCGGCACCCAACAGCGCTCGCGCGAGCAGAATTCGCTGGATCTCGATGCTGCCCGAGGCCACGGTGGCGGCATGGGCGTACCGGGCGTGATCGGCCACGGCTCGGCGGAAGCGTTGCAGCGCTTCGGAATCGCCGGTGGCGAAGTCGGCGATCTCGGTCAGGACCGCGCCGCTGTCCTGGTCCAGGCGGGTGACCGCGATCCGGTAGGCGGCGGCGTCGGCCGGGGTGATCCGCCCGGAATCCTGCAGGGACACAACCTGGTACGCCAGCAGGCGGGCCCGCCGGCAGTGCGTCAGCATGCGCGCCCATCGGCCACGCAGCGCGCCGGGCAGCGCGTCCCAATCCTCGCCCAGCACCTCGGGCGCGACCTGGAGCAACCGCTCGCAGCGGGCGTAGCGGGCGATCCCGACCCGTTCGAAGGACAGCACCTCCTGCACCACCGGCCACCCGCCGCCCACGGCGCCGAGCACATCGGCCTCGGTGGCGCGCACGCCGTCGAAGAAGACCTCGTTGAGATGATGCGGTCCCAGCATCGAGCGGATCGGCCGGACCTCGATGCCCGGATCGGTAATCGGCAGCAGAAATACCGTGAGCCCCTGCTGTTTTCGTTCCTCCTTGGCGGTGCGAGCGAGCAGGAAGCACCACTGCGCCATACCGGCGTAGGAGGTCCAGATCTTCTGCCCGGAGATGCGCCACCCGTCACCGTCCCGGCGCGCGGTGGTCCGCAGGGAAGCCAGGTCCGAACCGGACTCGGGTTCGCTGAACCCCTGACACCAGATGACCTCGCCGCGCGCGATCGGCGGCAGGTGTTTGCGCTGCTGCTCGGGCGTGCCGTGCCGCATGATCGTCGGGCCGACCCAGTTCACGCCCATGTACTGCGCGCCCCGGGGCTCGTGATGGGCCCACATCTCCTCGCGCACGACGGTCTGTTCCCAGATCGAGGCGCCACGCCCGCCGAATTCCACCGGCCATGCGGCGCACAGCAGCCCGTGTTCGGCGAGCAGCCGGGAAAAGCGCTGGGCGACTGCGAGATCCGCCGGATCGTCGGTGAACGCGCCGAGAAAGTCCGGGGGAACCTCCGCTGCGATCAGCCGACGCAGTTCGCCGCGGAGTTCGGAGGCGGCCTCACCCATCGTGAAGTCCATGAATCGGACAGTACTTCAATCCTCATAAGGATAGCAATATTTGAATGGTCACCGGCCCCTGGGTAGACTCGCACGCGTGATATCACCGATACGGGCAGGTCAGATGCGCGGCCGGCGTACGACCGGAGGCGAGGGGTGACCAACGCCCGGCGCGGCCGGATCCCGCAGCGCCGCATCGCGGAGACCGTTGCCGCCGAATTGCGCAACCGCATCCTGTCCGGCGACGACGATTATCGCCTCCCCACCCAGGACCAGCTCGTGCAGGATTTCGGCGTGAGCTACCCCTCGATCCGCGAGGCGCTGCGCATCCTCGAGACCGAGGGCCTGGTCACGGTCCGGCGCGGCAATGTCGGCGGCGCGGAGGTGCACCGCCCCGACCAGTCCTCCGCCGCGTACCACCTGGGCTTGGCCCTGCAGGGCGCCCGGGTCACCCTCGGCGATCTGGCCGCCGGACTGCGCACGCTGGAACCGATGTGCGCGGCCGAATGCGCCCGCCGCGAGGATCGCGCCGAGGCGATCGTTCCCGCACTCGAGGCCAATATCGAAGCGTCCGCGGAACTGATCGGCGAGGGCCTGCCCTTCACCCACACCGCCCGCGACTTCCACGATCTCATCGTCTCGTTCACACCGAACGCGACGATTCGCTACGTGGTCAGCAGCCTGGTAGCGCTGTGGTCCTCACAGGAGGAGGCCTGGGCCGAGGTGCTCACCAAACGCGGCGAATACCCCTCCGAGACCGAATCCAAGGAGTCGGTCCGCACCCACCGCCGCCTGCTGGAGGAGATCGCCGCAGGCCGCGCCGAGGCCGCCGAACGGCTCTACCGCGCCCACCTCACCGCCACCCAGGCCCTGGTACTGGAGCGTTTCGACAACGGCATCGTCAACGCCACCTCGGATCTGGCCCGCCAGGCCATCCAGTCGAGCCGCGGCCCGCGGGTCTGAATCACGACGCCGGCCAACCCGCTGCCCAGCAGGGGTTTTCAGCGCCGAACGCCCGACGGTTTCGGACCAGGCGACCGACGTCCGGCCGGGGATCGATGTTGCTCGCAATCACGCTGTGCGACAGGAAGTTCCGCACACGCTGATTCAGGCAGGCCTCCGGCTCGGCCCAGGACAAGCGAATTCAGCCGGTACCCGGCGCGGCGTGCGCGCGTTCACGCCGCGGCATGCGCACCCGAACCCTGTCCACGCGCACCAACACGACGTGCAGCCCGGGACCGACGGCCGGGCCACAGCAGCACCGCCGGGGGCCTTCTCCGGGTAAACGGTCGAAGGGCCGAATCACTCTCGCTTCCTCATCGCTGCGTCCAACAGATCTCCGGCCACGCACGACCGCGTAGCGACCGGGCAGTGTAGCCCCGCAAAATCAGTGCTTCAAGTATTGCTATCCTTATGAGGATTGAAGTAGCGTAGCCCCACGCAAAGTGGCGTGCGTCACGACCGCCGATTCGGCCGGGTCGGCCGCCACCTTCGGACAAACACCGACGTTCTCTTCAGCATGGGAGGCCCCGCCGTGAGCCAGGGGGCGCGCTACAGCAGCACAACTCCGGTCACCCTCGCCGAGGGTTGGAGCCTGCGACGACTCACCCCGCCGAGCCGACTGTTCGGCGCCAACGGGTTACGCACCGGTCCCGACGGGCGCGTCTACGTCGCCCAGGTGGCGGGCAGCCAGATCAGCGCCCTCGACGTGACCACCGGCGATCTGGAAACCGTCAGCGCCAAGGGCAGCGACATCGTCGCACCGGACGATCTCGCATTCGATCCCGGTGGCAATCTCATCGCCACCGAGTACATGGACGCGCGGGTCAGCGTGCGCAATACCGATGGCAGCACCCGGGTGATCCGCGCGGATCTGCCCGGCGCCAACGGGATCACGGTGCACAACGGCCGCCTGTTCGTCAACGAATGCCGGATCGGCGGACGCCTGATGGAGCTGCCGCTGGACGGCAGCGCACCGCGCGTTCTGCAGGACAACCTGGTGATGCCCAACGCCATGGAGGTCGGCCCCGACGGCCTGCTCTACTACCCGGTCATGGGCTCCAACGACATCTGGCGCATCGATCCGGATGGCGGCGAACCCGAGCGTGTCGCAGGCGATCTCGGCACACCCGACTCGGTCAAGTTCGATCCCGCGGGACGCATCGTCTCCACACAGGTGCAGACCGGCGAGGTGTTGCGCATCGATCCGCGCACGGGCGAGCGCCAGGTCCTTGCCCAGCTCGCGCCCGGCCTGGACAACTGCACATTCGTCGGCGACCGTCTGTTCGTCTCGAACTTCTCCGGCGAGATCACCGAAATCCTGTCCGGCGGTGCGACGAAGACGGTGCTCGACGGCGGCCTGATGTGGCCGCTGGATCTGACCGTGGATGCCGAGGGCAACCTCTACGTCGCGGACGGCACCTTCTTCTACGTCCTGCGCGGCGGCGAATTGCACACGCTCGCATCGCTTTTCAGCGCCGGTACGCCCGGGTATGTGCGTGGCGTCAGCGCCGTCGGCCCGGGCGAATTCCTCTGCGCCACCTCCGGCGGGCAGGTCGCCTACTACCGGCTGCATCCCGAGCCCGAGACCGAGGTGGTGGCCGAGGGATTCGATCAACTCTACGGCATCGCCGCGACCCCCGACCGCGCCATCGTCGCCGCGGAACTCGGCACCGGCCGGGTGCTGTCGGTCCGGGCAGGCGGCGCCGATGTGCTCGCCTCCGGCCTGCGGGCCCCGATGGGTGTGGCCTTCGGGCCGGACGGGGCGCCCCTGGTTTCCGAATCCGGCGCCGGGCGAATCGTCTCGATCGGCCCGCGCGTGGACACGGTGCTGGACGGCCTGGACACCCCGCAGGGAATCCTGGTGCGCGGCAACCGGTTACTGATCGTCGACGTCGGGCTCAACGCACTGATCGGGGTCGACCTCCGCACCGGCGAACGCCAGACCATCGCCGCCGACCTGCCGCTGGGCGCACCGCCCGGAGTCGTCCCCAAACCGCTGCTGGGCACTCCTCCGTTCTCCGGCCCGATGGGCCCGTTCGCGGGTATCGCCGCCGGGCCCGACGGCACGGTCTACCTGTCCGCAGACGCCGAGGGCAGCGTGCTCGCGCTGCGTTGCACGGAGTGACGAGGATGGCCGACTCGACCCGAGAGACGTTCTCCGCCAACGAGTTCTTCGGCCTCGACGGCCGCGTCGTCATCGTCTCCGGCGCGGGCGGCGGCGGTATCGGCACGGCGGTGACCCGCGCGGTCGCCCGCGCCGGAGCAACCGTCCTGGCCGTCAGCCGATCCCCGGAGAACCTCGCGAAACACGTCGAACCGCTTGCCGCCGAAGGACTCTCGGTCATTCCGGTAGCGGCCGACGCGGCCACCGAGGAGGGGATCGCCACCGTCATGCGGCGCGCCGGCGAGACCGAAGGGCAGCTGTACGGCCTGGTCAACGTCGCGGGCGGAGCCGCGCCCGGTACCTGGATGCCCGCGACCCGGGTGACCCGCGCGGACTGGCAGGCCCTGTTCACCCAGAACCTCGAGACGATGTTCTTCTTCAGCCAGGCCGTCGCGGCGGAGCTGAAATCGCGCTCCCTGCCCGGTTCGATCGTCTCGGTCTCCTCGATCAGCGGGATGAACACCGCGCCCTTCCACATCGCTTACGGCACAGCGAAAGCCGCGCTGGTCGCGGCCACCCGGACGCTGGCGGTCGAGCTCGCGCTGGACGGCATCCGGGTCAACGCGGTCGCGCCGGGCGTCACCGAGACCCCCGCCTCGGGCACCTATGTCGACACCGATCCAGAACGCGACCGCAGGGCCATCGCCATGGGCCGGCGCGGCACCCCGCAGGAGCAGGCGGGCGCGATCCTGTTCCTGCTCTCCGCCCTGTCCGGCTACGTCACCGGACAGACCCTGCTCGTGGACGGCGGCCTGAATCTCAAGTGGACCCATCTGGGCGCCGACAACACTTCCCTGTTCCTGAAGGACGAATCGTTCCGCGCGGCCATAACGAGGAGCACCCCATGACCGAGACGACAGCCGACGACCTCTCCACCCCGAAGACGATCGGGGTGGAGGCGTACATCTCTCCGGAATACGCTCGCGCCGAAGGGGATCGGCTGTGGGCCAAGGTGTGGCAGCAGGTGTGCCGGGTGGAGGAGCTGCCCCGGGTGGGCGATTTCCTCACCTACGAGATCCTCGACGATTCGGTGATCGTCGTGCGCACCGCCGAGGACACGATTCGCGCGTATCACAACGTCTGCGCGCACCGCGGCCGCCGATTGGTCGACACTCCGCCCGGCGCGCACGACGCCCGGGGCAGCCGCAAACAGTTCGTCTGCGGATTCCACGGCTGGCGCTACGACCTGCAGGGCAACAACACCTTCGTGCCCGAACGCGGGGACTGGCCGTGCGGCCTGTCCGAGCGCAACGACGGCTTGAACCAGGTCCGCCTGGACACCTGGGGCGGCTGGGTGTGGATCAACCTGGACTCCGAAGCGGAACCGCTGCGCGAATATCTGGAACCCGCTGCCTCCCTGCTGGATCCGTTCCATCTGGAGAACATGCGGTACCGGTGGCGGCGCTGGCTGACCTTCGACTGCAACTGGAAGGTCGCCTTCGAGGCGTTCATGGAGACCTACCACGTGCCCTACACCCATCCGGAATTCATGAATTTCGGCGATTTCCTGGGCTGGGGCCGCGCGCAGGGCAAGCACAGCAATATCGGCTACGACGCGCCCAAGGGCATGGAGGAGAACCAGGGCAAACTGCGCATCGGCAGCGGCGCGGACGCCCGCCTGTCCACCGCGCAACTGCAGAATTTCACCTGGGAGAACGCCAACACCAACACCACCGAATCAATGGTGGCCGTGGCCAATCGGCTGGCCGACGAGCTGCCCGAGGGCACCCCGCCCGGTGAGGTGCTGCGGTACTGGCTGGACACCTGCCGGCGCGAGGACGCCGAACGCGGGGTCATCTGGCCGACCGTCGATCCCGAGATCGTGGCGAAGAGCGGGACCTCCTGGCAGATCTTCCCCAATTTCCAGATCGGCCACGCCCCGAACAATATGCTCTGCTACCGATTCCGGCCGTACGGATTCGACCCGGACAAATGCATTTTCGAGGCTTCGGTGTTCGAACTGTTCCCGCCCGGCGAGGAACCGGAGACCGAATGGATCTACACACCGGTCGGTGACGAGGGCTGGCGCACGGTTCTCCCCCAGGACTTCGACAATATGGCCGCGGTCCAACAAGGCATGAAGTCCCGCGGATTCTCCGGCCCGAAGCCGAATCCCTACCGCGAACGAACCATCGTGAACCTGCACCACAACCTCGCGTCGTACATGGGCACCGGCGAACCCCGCGACCTGAGCTGAGTAATGAAGGAAATTACATGCGCGACTGCTCACCCACGCAGACTCCCGACGTCGATCGCGAAGCCCTGCGGCTGAAATACCTGGCCGAACGGGACAAGCGGCTGCGCCCGGAGGGGCAGCAGCAATACCTGGAGGCGGAGAACGAATTCGCGGATTTCTACGAGGGCGATCCGCATATGCCAGTGCAAGCGCGCGAGCCGATCTCCGGTGAGCTCGAGGTCGCGGTACTCGGCGGCGGTTTCGCCGGCCTGATCACCGCGCACCGGTTGCGACAGGCCGGGGTCACCGATTTCCGGATCATCGAACTCGGCGGCGATTTCGGCGGCGTCTGGTATTGGAACCGCTATCCGGGCATTCAGATCGATTCGGATTCCTACTGTTATCTGCCGCTGCTCGAGGAAACCGGTTACATGCCGAAGGAGAAATTCTCCCACGGCGACGAATGCTATGCGCACGCGCAGCGCATCGGAAGGCATTTCGGCCTCTACGAGCACGCCCTGTTCCACACCCTGATCCGCTCGTTGCAGTGGGATGCGCAGATCGATCGCTGGCGGATCAGCACCAATCGCGGCGACGAGATCCAGGCGCGTTTCGTGGTCATGTGCCAGGGCCCGTACAACCGCCCCAAACTGCCCGGCATCCCGGGAATCGCGAATTTCGACGGGCACCTGTTCCACACCGCGCGCTGGGATTTCGAGTACACCGGCGGCGATCTACACGGCGGACTGGACAAGCTGGGCGACAAGCGGGTCGCGGTCATCGGCACGGGTTCCAGTGGCGTGCAGGTGATCCCGCACGTGGCTCGCGCGGCCGAGCATCTGACCGTCTTCCAGCGGACCCCGTCCTACATTTTCGAGCGCGACAACCACCCGACCGATCCGGAATGGGTGAAATCCCTCGAGCCCGGCTGGCGGGCCGAACGGCAGCGCAACTTCCACAACGCGGCCTTCGCTTTCTACAACCCCGGCGAGCCAGACCTCATCTGCGACGGCTGGACCGAGGTCGCCCGTAACCTGGCCGCGAAACTGAACGCCGAGAACCGCTGGGCGGAACTGGCGGATCCGGCGAGGTTCATGGAGCTCAAGGAGATCGAGGACTACCGCGCGATGGAGCGGCTGCGCCGACGGGTCGCGGAGACGGTGCACGATCCCGAGACCGCGGAGATCCTCAAGCCGTACTACCGCAACATGTGCAAGCGGCCGGTCTTCAACGACGACTATCTGCCGACCTTCAACCGCCCCAACGTCACTCTGGTCGACGTATCGGAAAGCAAAGGCGTGGAGCGGATCACCGAGAAGGGCGTCGTCGCCAACGGCAAGGAATACGCGGTGGACTGCATAATCCTGGCCAGCGGCTTCGAGATCACCACCTCCCTGGACCGGCAGTACGACATCGAACCGTTCACCGGTCGCGACGGACGATCGCTGTACGAGCACTGGGGCAAGGGTTTTCGCACACTGCACGGGATGACCACGCACGGCTTCCCGAACATCTACTTCACCGGATTCATCCAGGGCGGGGTCACCGCGGCCACGACGCTGATGTTCGAGCAGCAGGCCGACCACATCGCCTACATCATCGCCGAGGCGACCGCGCGCGGAGCCACGGTCGTGGAGCCCACCGAAGCGGCCGAGCAGGAGTGGGTCCGGACGGTGCGGGCCAATACCGTGGACAACAGCACCTTCGTCACCGAGTGCACACCGGGTTATTACAACAGCGAGGGCGAGCCGAACGGCCGTTCGTTCCTGGGTGATCCGTTCTGGGGCGGATTCTACGTGCTCGAGGAAATACTGCAATCCTGGCGCGACGCGGGCGATCTGGCGGGCCTGTCCCTGAAGGAAGGGTGATCCGTTGTCCGCATTGCGATTCGATGATCGCGTCGCCGTGATCACCGGCGCCGGAAGAGGTCTCGGCCGCGCCTACGCACTGCTGCTCGCCGAGCGGGGCGCGTCGGTCGTGGTGAACGATCCCGGCGCCAGTGTGCGCGGCGACTCCCCCGACGACGGGGTGGCCGCCGAGGTGGTCCGCGAGATCACCGCTGCGGGCGGGAACGCCGTCGCCTGCACCGCATCGGTGGCCACCCCCGAGGGCGGCCGGGCGATCGTCGACTCGGCGCTGGAGCATTTCGGGCGCCTGGACATCCTCGTGCACAACGCCGGAAACGTCCGTTACGGATCGCTGACCGAGCTGAGCTACGAGGACTTCGAGGCGGTCGTGGACGTGCATCTGCGCGGCGCGTTCCACGTTGTGCGCGCGGCCTTTCCGGTGATGCGCGCGGCCGGATACGGACGGGTGGTGCTCACCTCCTCTATCGGTGGCATCTACGGCAACAAATCGGTCGCCAACTACGCGGTGTCCAAGGCCGGGGTGATCGGGCTGTCCAACGTCGTCGCGCTGGAGGGCGCCGAGGCGGGCATCACGAGCAACGTCATCGTTCCTTCGGCGCTGACCCGGATGGCCGCCGGTCTGGACACCTCCGCCTATCCGGACATGCGCCCGGAGTTGGTCGCGCCCGCGGTGGGTTACCTGGCGCACGAATCCTGTTCGCTCACCGGGGAATTGCTGGTCGCGATCGCCGGACGGGTGGCCCGCGCGTACATCGCCGAAACGCCCGGGGTGTATCAGCCGTCCTGGTCCGTCGAGGAGGTGGCCGACCGCATCGACGAGATCCGCGACCCGCACGACTCCTGGATTCTCCCGCCGCTGTCGGCGCATGCCGACCACATCGGCAGAAGCTTCGCGATGGCCGCCGGATCGCGGCCGGACATCGGCCCGGCGTCGACCGGAACCAATTCCCCTACTACCTGATCAGGGAAGCAGGCACAGCATGGCAGTGAAGGTTTACGAACGCATCCTCGAACTCTTCGAGGCCGAGGGGATCAACACCATCTTCGGCATCCCGGATCCGAATTTCGTGCACATGTTCCATCGTGCGCAGGAGCGCGGCTGGACGGTCGTCGCGCCGCATCACGAGGAATCGGCCGGGTTGATGGCCGAGGCGGTTTCGCGCATGACGGGTAAGGCCGCGGTGGCCATCGGCACGCTGGGCCCGGGTATCGCGAATCTGTCCGCCGCGATCATGTGCGCCAAGGTGGAGAACTCTCCGGTGATCTTCCTGGGTGGCCAGCGCGCCCGGATCACCGAGCAGCGGGTTCGCCGCGGGCGCATCCAGTTCGTGCAGCAGTCCCCGCTCGTCGAGAACGCGGTGAAGTACAGCGCCAGTATCGAATACGCGGATCAGACCGACGAGATCATCCGCGAGGGCCTGCGCAAGGCGCTGTCGGGCACGCCCGGTCCGGTGTACATCGAATACCCGTCGAACGTGATCCTGGAGGATCTGGACGTGCCGCAGGCGTTGCCGCCCAAGGCATACCGGCTCGTCGGCCAGACCGCCGGAGCCGATCGCATCACCGAGGCGGTCGAGGCCATCCGGGCCGCGAAGCAGCCGGTACTGCTGGTCGGGCACGGCGTGCACACCGCGCGGGCCGGGGCACAGGTCAAGGAACTCGCCGATCTCGTTGCCGCACCGGTCATCCAGACCTCCGGTGGCACCTCGTACATCGCGGGACTCGAGGATCGAACCTTCCCGTACGGCTTCTCCTCCTCGGCTGTCGACGCGGTCGTGCAGTCGGATCTGTGCCTCGCTATCGGCACCGAACTCGGCGAGCCGGTGCACTTCGGCCGCGGGTACCACTGGGTGGCGAACGAGGCGAATCGGAAATGGATTCTGGTGGAACAGGATCCGTCCTCGATCGGGGTGAACCGGCCGATCGATGTGCCGCTGGTCGGCGATCTGCGCGCGATCGTGCCGCAACTGGTCGAGGCATTGCGCGACACCCCTCGCACCCCGACTCCGGAACTGGCGGAGTGGATCGAACGCGATGCCGCCCGACTGGCCGAACTGGCCGAATCCGCGCCCTCGGGTATGACGCCGGTCCATCCGGCACGTCTGAGCGTGGAGGCCACCAAGGCTTTCCCGCCCGACGGCATCATGGTCCGCGACGGCGGCGCCACAACGATTTTCGGCTGGACCTATTCGCAGGCCAAACCGCACGACGTCATCTGGAATCAGAACTTCGGCCATCTGGGCACGGGTCTGCCGTACGCGGTCGGCGCCTCGGTCGCCGACGGCGGCAAACGCCCCATCATGCTGATCACCGGCGATTCATCGTTCCAGTTCCAGATCGCCGAGCTGGAAACCGCTGCGCGCCTGAATCTTCCGCTGGTCTGCGTGGTCGGCGTCGACTATGCCTGGGGCCTCGAGGTCGGGGTATACAAGCGCACCTTCGGACAGGGCTCGCTCGAGACCGGCGTGCACTGGAGCACCGAGACCCGGCTGGACAAGGTCGCCGAGGGATTCGGCTGCTACGGCGAATACGTCGAGCGCGACGAGGACATCGCCCCGGCGATCAAGCGCGCCTACGCCAGCGGCAAGCCCGGCGTGATCCACGTGGCCGTGGACCCCAAGGCCAATTCCGAGGAGATGCCGAGCTACGACGAGTTCCGCACCTGGTACGCCGAGGGACAGCAGTAGGACGGGATGAGAGCGGACGAATCATGCGTGAGTACTTCAAGTTCTATATCGACGGCAAGTGGGTCGACCCCGCCGAACCGACGACCTTCGAGGTGATCAATCCCGCCACCGAAGAGGTGGCGGGACGGGTGTCGCTGGGCTCGGCGGCCGATGTGAACCGGGCGGTCGCGGCCGCCCGCAGGGCCTTTCCCAGCTGGTCGGCCACCAGTGTGTCCGAACGGCTCGACCTGCTGCGCGCCATCGAGAGCGAATTCGCCGGGCGCCGTGCCGATCTGGGCGCGGCGCTCACCGAGGAGATGGGCGCGCCGGCCACGCTGGCCAACGGTTTCCAGCTCGATCTGGCGGCCGGACATCTGGCCGAGGCGATCTCGGTGCTGTCGAGCTTCGCGTTCTCCGAGCGGCGCGGGCAGACCCTGCTGATCAAGGAGCCGATCGGGGTCTGCGGGCTGATCACGCCGTGGAACTGGCCGCTGAATCAGATCGCGGTGAAGCTGTTCCCGGCATTGGCGACCGGCTGCACGATGGTGCTCAAACCGTCCGAGCAGTCGCCGTTCAACGCGCAGATCCTCACCGAGATCCTGCACGCGGCAGGCGTTCCCGCCGGGGTGTTCAATCTCGTGCAGGGCGACGGGCCCGGCGTCGGCACGCAGCTGTCGGTGCATCCGGACGTGGATATGATCTCCTTCACCGGATCCACCCGCGCGGGTGTGGAAATCGCGCGCAACGCCGCGGCCACCGTCAAGCGGGTCACCCAGGAACTCGGCGGCAAGGGCCCGAATCTCGTTCTCGACGATGCCGAATTCGCCGCCAACGTCGCCAAGGGCGTCACGGGCATGATGCTGAACTCCGGCCAGACCTGTAGTGCCACAACGCGAATGCTGGTGCCGAAGCATCGGATGAGCGAGGCGATCGACGCCGCGCGCAAGGCCGCCGAACAGGTCACCGTCGGCGATCCGGCCCAGGATGTGGCGATCGGGCCGGTGGTGTCGCGGGCGCAGTTCGACAAGATCCAGGCACTGATCCAGAAGGGTATCGACGAGGGGGCCACGCTGGTCAGCGGCGGCACCGGGCGACCCGATGGTCTCGAGCGCGGATTCTTCGTCAAGCCAACGGTTTTCGCGAACGTCACCAACGATATGACCATCGCCCGCGAGGAGATCTTCGGCCCGGTGCAGTCGATCCTGGGCTACGCCGATATCGATGACGCGGTGGCCATCGCCAACGACACCGAATACGGCCTGGCGAGCAATGTCGCCGGGGCCGATCTCGACGCCGCCCGCGCGATCGCGGCCCGGATCCGCTCGGGCTGGGTCTCGATCAACGACGCCGTCGATTTCGGCGCCCCGTTCGGCGGCTACCGCCGCAGCGGTAACGGACGCGAGTGGGGCGCATACGGATTCGAGGAATACCTCGAGGTCAAGGGCATCCTGGGTTACGAGCCCGAGGCATAGCCCCGATGGGCGCGTTGTCCGGCAAGGTCGCCGTGGTCACCGGGGTATCGGGAAAGGTATCGCACTGGCCCTGGCCGAACAGGGTTGCACGGTGTACGTCACCGGCCGCACGCTGCCGGAGGATCTCACCGATCCGGCCGGTGAATACGGCCTCACCGATATCGACGGCTCGGTGATCCCCTCGCTGCGCGCGACTCGCGGCGAACCGATCTGGTCACCCGTGTGACCCTGCCGCACAACGTATTACGGAGCACACGATGACCACATCGCTGGACGCGAAAGCCCTCGCCGGGCTCGCGGCCCTGCTGGACCGGCAGGACATCCTCGAAGCGCAGACCCCCTTCAGCCGCGGGATGGACCGCTTCGATCGGGACCTGTTCCCGTCCGCCTTCCATCCCGAGGCCACCATCGCCGCGGGCGATTTCGTCGGCGGACCGGCCGAACCCGGAATGGTTCCCACGATGCCGATAACGTTCGCCGACGTGGCCGGCATCCACGGCAACGGCAAGCCGTCGCGCAGTGCCGAGGATCCCTCGTATCGGCGCCCCCTGGTCAACCTGCGGGAACCGAACATCCCTTCGTGATCGGTGAATTCAGCGCACGACCGTGCAGAAAGGAGCGCAGCATGGCCGCACTCACCACCGAGGAATTGAGTGAGAGTGTCGGGGTGAGGATCCTCGGCGTGGACGCCGAACGGCTGGTCGCCGACGAGGACCTGCCGGGGCAGTGTCTCGAACTCCTGGAACGGCACAGCGTGCTGCTGTTCCCCGAACTGCACGCCGGGGACGAGGCCCAGGTGGCGTTCTCGCGGAAGCTGGGACCGCTGGCGAGCTTTCCGAACTTCCCGAACGAGCACGTCATGATCATCAGTTTCGATCCGGACAATCCGAATGCGAAGTACTACCCCAGTAACGACTACTGGCATATCGACGGGTCCATGGACGAGGTGCCCGCCCGCGCCTCGATCATGAGCGCGCACGTCATCACCGAGCAGGGCGGCGAGACGGCGTTCGCCAGCACCTACGCCGCCTACGAGGCGTTGTCCGAGCGGGAGCGGGAGCAGGTCGCCGAGATGCGGGTCGTCCACCGCATGGCCACGATCCAGCGCCGGACCTTTCCGAACCCGACGCGGGAGCAGGAGGCGGACTGGGCGCGCTTCCCGGATCGGGAGCATCCGCTGGTGTGGACACACGAATCCGGCCGCAGGTCACTGGTTTTCGGCGCATCGGCCTCGCATGTGGTCGGTATGGAGTTCGACCGGGGTCGTGCACTGCTGGAGGAGTTGCAGGAGCGCGCCACCACCCCGGACCGCGTCTACACGCACACCTGGTCGGTGGGCGACATGGTCATCTGGGACAACACCGGGCTCGTGCACCGGGCCTGTGAATTCGACCGGTCTATGCCGCGGCGCATGCACCGATCCACCCTCGTCGGACAGGAGCCGATCCAGTGAGCAGCACCCGATCCCCGCGCACGGCCATCGTCACCGGTGGAGCATCCGGAATCGGCGGGGCCATCGCCCGTCGGCTGGCCGCCGACGGCGCGCTGGTCGCGATCTTCGACCGGGACGGCGAGGCGGCGCGAGCGGCCGCGAAAGCCATTGCCGAGGAGGGGAATCGAGCAGTCGGAATCGAGGTCGACGTGACCGACCGAGCCGCGATCGACGCCGGGGCCGCACAGGTGCGCGAGCAGCTGGGCGCACCCGGGATCCTGGTCAACAGCGCCGGTATCACCGTGGCCGGGCCCTCCCTGGAGGTCACCGCCGAGACCTGGAACCGGGTACTCGCGGTCAACCTGACCGGCACCTTCGAATGCTGCCAGGCGGTGCTGCCGGACATGATCGCCGCCGGGTGGGGACGCATCGTGAACATCTCCTCCTCCAGCATGCATTCGGGCGTGCCCGGGATGGCCGCGTACGTGTCATCGAAGGCGGGCGTGGTCGGGCTGACCAAGGTGCTGGCACTGGAGTTCGGGCGAAAAGGCGTCACCGTCAACACGATTCCGCCCGGCTTCATCGAGACGCCCATGATGCGGGACACCCTGAGCAAGGGCGTATTCGATATGGATCTGCAACTGGCCAAGACGCCGGTGGGCCGCATCGGTCAACCCGAGGACATCGCCGCAACCTGCGCGTTCCTGGTCAGCGAGCAGGCCGGTTACATCACCGGACAGGTCATCGGCGTCAACGGCGGCCGCAACACCTGAACCCGTTCCGCCCCAACAGGAGTCACACCATGCCTCGCATATCCCCGCTGCCGAGACCGGATTGGTCACCGGAGATGACCGCGTTCGTCGACGGCTTCCGCACCTCGGTCATCGGCAACCGGCCGTCCGAGGAGAACCAGAGCGGAGCCAATCTGCTCGGCACCCTGGCCCGCTATCCCGCACTGGCACAACCGTTTCTGACGTTCAACCGGCATCTGCTCTCGGGCACCTCGCTCACCGCACCTCAGCGCGAGCTGCTCATCCTGCGGGTGGCACATCTGCGGCACTGTGGGTACGAGTGGGCGCAGCACGTCATCCTGGGTGAGCGCGCGGGCCTGACCGCCGAGGAGATCGCCCGGATCCGCACCGAACCCGATGCCGCCGAATGGAAACCGCTCGAACGAGCGATGCTCGCTGCCGTCGGCGAACTGCTCACCGACGGCAGCATCGCCGACTCGACCTGGGCGACGTTGTCGGCGGAACTGGCCGAGAACGAACTGATGGATCTGGTCTTCACCGTCGGCACCTACGCCATGGTCGCCATGTCGCTGCGCTCGTTCGGCATCGAGCCGGAGGAAGCGCTGCGGCCGTACCTGCCCGAACAATAGCGGAATGTTAGTATTCATTCGGGAGAACGTTATTCTCGCACGAGGAGGTGTTCCGAGCAGCCATGACCGCTGAACCCCAGCCCCCGGCGGCGCCCCGATACGACGCTCCCGACACGCCGGCGTGGTCCCAAGCCGAACTCGTGCGCCTGATGGATGTCGAACCGCAAGGCCCGGGACGATATCTCGCCCCCGCGCACGGCCCCACGATCCGCGACGTGGTGGAGGCCGGACAGATGCTCGGCAGCGCGGTGGTGGCCGCGGCGAAAGAGGTTCCGCGACAACGGGTCACCTCGGCCTCGATGATCTTCTCCCGGGTGGCGCGGCACACCGAGCCCCTGGCGGTCGAGGTCGATATGCTCCGTTCCGGCCGCACGCTCGGCACCGGGCAGATCCATATCCGCCAACGTGATTCGCTGTGCTGCGCGGGCATCGTGCTGCTCGACGCGACCGCGCCCGACCTGGTGCGCTCGGCCGCGCCGATGCCGCTGGTGGACTCGCCGGAAGGCCTTCGGCCGATGGACATACCGGGGACCGAGGTCGCGGGCCGCGACATCCGCGTCGTCGACGACGCCTACGATCCGGATCCCGATCGGGTCGGCCCGCCGGAGTTGTTCGTGTGGACGCGCTTTCGCGACGCACCCGATCACGACCATCTGCACGCCGCGCTGCTGACCCAGTCCACGACGCACTGGACGGTCGCCGCCGCCCTGCGCCCGCACGCGGGGTTCGGCGAGGCCATGGCCCATCGGAGCATCTCCACCGGAATCACCATGGCCACCATCACCTTTCACGACCAGGCCGATGTCTCCCAGTGGCTCCTCTACGCCACCCGCATCACCTACGCCGGACGCGGCCATGCCCAGAGCGAGGGGCAGATCTTCACCCGGGACGGTCGCATCGTCGCCTCCTACGGCGTGCATGCCATGCTGCGCGCCTTCTCACCACGCGGCGGTTCCGCCAGCGAATTGCTGTAAACCGCTGTGCCGCAAAACGACCCGGCAAGCTTGCCCACGTTGCACGGCCATGGAGACCCGCACAGCACCCGAAACTCGGCGGCCCCGATGACCGGAACGTCATCGGGGCCGGGAAAATGGGAAAGGTGCGGGCTCTTGGCCCGCGCTCCTCGGCCGCCTCCAGCGCAAGCGGCGTGCCGGTGTGGAAGAAGTTGATCAGCCCGCCGATGCGCACGCAGTGCTCGGCGCAGCGCTCGTAGTGGTGGATCAGCAGCGCCAGATCCATCGCCACGGCGTGCCCGTGCGGCCACTCGGGCGCCGAGACCCGGGCCAGCACCTCGGCGCGCAGTTCGGCCAGGCGCGGATCGGGCGGCACGAGGACGTCCCCCTTGCCCGGAGACGCGGCGATGGCGGCATTGGTCGCCGCGATCAGGCCGGCGGTCGCGTCGCCGATCGCCGCGAGCTGTTCGGCAACCTCCGGCGGCGCCAGCGGATCCGGGAAGTAGCGCACTGCCGTTTCGGCGATGGCGCTGATCAGCGAGCCGATCCGGGACAGATCATCGGTGATCCGGATGGCGCTGACCACCTGACGTAGGTCGCGAGCGACCGGCGCCTCCAGTGCGAGCAGAATGACGGCCCGATTCTCGCAGGCGGTAAATCCGGTCTGAAGTTCCTCATCGGCCGCGAGGGCCTCGTACGCGGCGGTAAGATCGGCCCGGGCCAACCCCACCGCGGCTCGTTCGGATGCCAGGGATGCCAACTCCGCGAGCCTCCCGAGCTCCTCGCTGAGCGCCGCGAGTTCTGCGGCGAATTTGGTTCGCACGCCGTAATCTTCGCTGTTTCCTCTCGCATATGCACAACTTCCGGGAAACCATCCGCTCGGTCCGTTCGCTTTCCGGTATAAGCGCCCGGTGTTCCCACCCCGTAGCCGGCCGACACCAGCACGCATACCGCCGTTCCGGAATATCCAGCAGGCTGGGGCTATTCGCCGTGCCGCGGCATCGACCGCTCGATGATGCGTCGGCCGCCCAACCCGGAGTGCCTGGGCGCCAGGACTTTCCAATGATTCCGGACGGAGACGTCGCACCCGCCCGATGCCGGAGCGTCGCGCGGCGGCCGCGACCCGATCGAGCAGCCCCCGCCGGGGCGCCGGCACGGGTCCCGGTGGGCCGACCCGGCCCTGGCGCACTCGGTCCGGCCAAGGTAATGATGATCGGCATGGATGATCACAGTGTGGCTGCGCAGTTGGCGGCCGAGGCCGGTGAGTTACTGCTCGAAATCCGGCACGAGGGCGGCGCGGCCGGGGATCGCAAGTCGAACGAGTTGCTGCTGCGGCGGCTGGCCGAGTTGCGACCGGACGACGCGGTCCTGTCCGAGGAGAGCACGGACGACCCGATCCGGCTCGAACGCGAGCGCGTGTGGATCATCGACCCCCTGGACGGCACCCGCGAATACGGCCAGCCGCCGCGCGCGGACTGGGCCGTACACGTGGCCCTGGCCGTCGACGGCGTCGCCGCACTGGGCGCGGTGGCGCTGCCGGCTTCCGGCCTCGTCCTGCACACCGGGGAACCCCCGGTCCTGCCTCCGGCCACGGACGGCCCGATCCGCCTGGTGGTCTCCCGGACCCGCCCACCGGCGTGCGTCCACCTCCTGATGAAACATCTCGACGCGACCACCCTGCCGATGGGTTCGGCCGGTGCGAAAGCCATGGCCGTGGTGCGCGGCGAAGCCGATATCTACGCCCACTCCGGCGGCCAGTACGAATGGGATTCCTGCGCACCGGTAGCCGTGGCAGCCGCCGCGGGCCTGCACGTCTCCCGCCTCGACGGCTCCCCGCTGCGCTACAACCGCCGCGACCCCTACCTGCCCGACCTGCTGATCTGCCGCCCGGAACTGGCCGCGGCCGCACTCGACGTGCTGCGCGCGGCATCCTGACCGTCCCGTTGCGGCCGGCGCACTTCGTCGAATCCTCTTGTGCGCGTAATTGGTTGTCCGGGTAGCTCGCACAGCCGACAGGAAGCGTCGGGCGCTGCCGGCCAGCCGAGGCAGCTTTCCTCGCAATCCTTGTAGCCATTGCAGCCTCCCATTCACGAGAATAGAATTCTCCTAAAACGTGAAGGAGACTTACATGCCCAAGCGGGACCTGCCATATCGCCTGTTCGACGCCGACAACCACCTCTACGAGACCAAGGAGGCGCTGACCAAATTCCTGCCGAAGCAGTACCAGGACGCGGTCAAGTACGTGGAGGTGGACGGCCGCACCAAGATCGCGATTCTCGGCCAGATCAGCGAGTACATCCCCAATCCGACCTTCGACGTGGTCGCCGCGCCCGGGGCCATGGAGGACTACTTCAAGAACGGCAATCCCGAGGGCAAGAGCATGCGGGAGATCTTCGGCAAGCCGATCCGCTCCACCGACGCCTTCCGCGATCCGGTCGCGCGCCTGAAGGTGATGGACGAATTGCAGATCGACCGGGCGCTGATGTTCCCGACGCTGGCCAGCCTCGTCGAGGAGCGCATGAAGTCGGACCCCGAGCTCATCCACGCGGTCATCCACTCGCTCAATCAGTGGCTCTACGAGACCTGGTCGTTCAACCACGAGGACCGGATCTTCACCGTTCCGGTGATCAGCCTGCCGATCGTGGAGAAGGCCATCGCCGAACTGGAATGGGTCGTCGAGCGCGGCGCGAAGGCGATCCTGGTGCGGCCCGCGCCGGTGCCCGGTTTCCGCGGCCCGCGCTCGTTCGCCGTCCCGGAGTTCGACCCGTTCTGGAAGCGCGTGGTCGAACTCGACGTGCTGGTCACCATGCACTCCTCGGACAGCGGCTACGCCCGCTACGCCTCGGAATGGGATGGCACGCAACGGGAGATGCTGCCGTTCGTCACCAACACCTTCAAGATGGTCAACGCCTGGCAGCCGATCCGCGACGCGATGGCGTCCTGGGTGTGCCACGGCGCGCTGTACCGGTTCCCGGAGCTGAAGATCGCGGTCATCGAGAACGGCGCCGCGTGGCTGCCGGGTCTGCTGGACGACCTCGCCTCGATCTACAAGAAGGCCCCCGAGGGTTTCCCCAGCGACCCGGTCGAGATGATCAAGAACATCTACGTGAGCCCGTTCTGGGAGGAGGACCTGATCGAACTGTCCGGCCTCATCGGCGCGGACCACGTACTGTTCGGCTCGGACTACCCGCATCCGGAGGGCCTGGCCGAACCCGCCCGCTACGTCGACGAGATCAAGGACCTCTCGATCGAGGACCAGTCGAAGATCATGGGCGGCAACCTCGCCCGGCTGCTGAACGTCTAGCGAGCACGGCCGCCGATCAACGCCCCCGGCGCGGAATGCGCCGGGGGCGAAGGCGCGGAGATTGCGAAACCCGTAGCTGCGCAGCTTGTTTCAGGCCGGGGCCCGGCCCGCTGATACCCGCATCGCGGCCACCACACCGCCGTCGACCAGCAGATCCGTACCGGTCATGAAGCTCGCTCGGTCGGACAGCGCGAAGGCCACGACATCGGCAACCTCGTCGGCAATACCGGTGCGGCGCAACGGGGTTCGTTCGACCAGCGCGGCCATGCTCGCGTGCTCGGCGGCCTCCTGCCGGCCCTGCGGAGTATCGATCATGCCCGGGGAGACCGAGCAGATGCGCGCCCCGGCCGGACCCAGTAGCGCCGCTTCGCGCTGCACGAGACGATGCACGCCGCGCTTGGCCCAGCCGTAGGCGACGCCCGGATTCTCCACGGCCGGTCCCAGTGCCTCGCGCAACCGGTCGAGAAAACCCGGGTCGAGCGGATCGTCCAGGATCGCCAGGGCGGCGGGATCCGGGGGCGTGGGGTCCAACAGCGGGGCCATCGAGGCGAAACAGACCGTGGCCGTGCCGGATACGGCCAGCGGACGCAGCGTCTGCACGAGCATGGCGGTTCCGATCAGGTCGACGGTGAAGATACGTCGCCATTCGGCCATGGTCGGGGAGATTCCGGCGGCGTGGGCCACCGCGCGCAACTCGCCGAGCTCGCCGGCCCGTTCGGCCAGACCCGCCAGCCCCTCGGCGTCGGCGATGTCCAGCTCCACCGATTCCACTGTGACACCGGGATTTTCGGCGGACAACACATCACGGGCGGCGTTCGCCGTCGCCGCGTCCCGATCGACGAGCAGCAGCGCGTCGACCACCGCGGCCACCCGCTGCGCGCAGGCGTACCCCATGCCGCGACCCGCGCCGGTCACGATTCCCACGGTGCTCATGCGACACCGCCCGATGCCTCGACGACGGCCCAGCAGCGCGAAAGTCCCGATTCGGCGGCGCGATCCACCAACTCCACCCGGAAACCGTCCGCGCTGCGCAGGAATGCGAAGAACAGTCCGCCCTGCGGGCCGGGGCGGGTGGCCTCGGCCAGATAGCCGTGCCGGGTCAATGCCTCGGTATCGGCGGCGACATCGTCGGACCAGTAGCCGATGTGGTGCACCCCGGCCTTTCCCGCCGGATCCCACAGCGTGTCCGCGATACTGCGCACGACTTCCAGGCGCGGCACCGTGATCGAGTACACGCATCGCAGATCCAGGTCCGCGGCCGTGCCGCCGGGCAGGTCCACCGTCACCGGCCCGCCGACCTCCGGACCCCATTCGTAGCCGAAAACCTCGGTCAACCGGGTCACGGTGGCCTCGAAGTCGGTCGCCACGATGCCGATGTGGAACTGATCACCGGGCTCAAGAATTGCATTCTTTATCACGAGAAGGATATTCTCATCCAGAGATAGGAGGCGCAATGGCATGGGATTTCGAGACGGACCCCGAGTACCAGCGCAAGCTCGACTGGGCCGACGAGTTCGTCCGCGAGGAGGTCGAGCCGCTCGATCTGGTCTGGGAGCACGAGCAGTTCGTCCCGCTGGAGGGGCCGCGTCGCGCGGCGATCGAACCGCTCAAGAAGCAGGTGCGCGAACAGGGATTGTGGGCCACACATCTCGGCCCCGACCTGGGCGGACAGGGGTACGGACAGCTGAAGCTGGCCCTGCTCAACGAGATTCTCGGGCGTTCGTCCTGGGCGCCGATCGTCTTCGGCTGCCAGGCCCCGGACACCGGTAACGCCGAGATCATCGCCCACTACGGCACCCCGGACCAGAAGCGGCGCTACCTGCAACCGCTGCTGGAGGGCGAACTGTTCTCCAGCTATTCGATGACCGAACCGCAGGCCGGGGCGGACCCGACCCGCTTCACCACGCGCGCCACCCGCGACGGTGACGACTGGATCATCAACGGCTGGAAGTTCTTCTCCTCCAACGCGAAAACCGCGGCCTTCCTGATCGTCATGGCCGTGACGAATCCGGATGTCAGCCCGTATCAGGGCATGTCGATGTTCCTGGTGCCCACCGACACCCCCGGCATCGACATCGTGCGCAACGTAGGCCTGTACGGCGAACCGCTGGATGGCGGCGCACACGCGCTCATCCACTACGACAACGTCCGGGTGCCCGCCGACGCGCTGCTGGGCGGCGAGGGGCAGGCGTTCGTCATCGCGCAGACCCGCCTCGGCGGCGGCCGGATCCACCACGCCATGCGCACGATCGGCCTGGCCCAGCAGGCGCTGGACATGATGTGCGAGCGCGCCCTGAGCCGGGAGACCGCCGGAAGCCGCTTGGCGGACAAGCAATTCGTGCAGGGTTACATCGCCGACTCGTACGCGCAGCTGGCCCAGTTCCGGCTGTTCGTGCTGCACACCGCGTGGAAGATCGACAAGTACAACGACTACAAGAAGGTCCGCAAGGACATCGCCGCCGCGAAGATCATCATGCCGACGGTGCTGCACGACATCGCCTGGCGCGCAATGCAAGTGCACGGCGCGCTCGGTACGACCAACGAGATGCCGTTCTTCCGCATGATCCACGGCGCGGGCGTGATGGGCCTGGCCGACGGCCCGACCGAGGTGCACAAGGGCACGGTCGCCAAGCAGGTCCTTCGCGACTACCAGCCCGCCGACGGCATGTGGCCCACCCAGTGGATTCCGGCGAAACAGCAAGCGGCACGGGCGAAATTCGCGGAGTTCCTCGAGCACGAAGCCGGAAATCTGTGAGCGCAACAGAAGTATCCAAGGAGCACACCCGATGAGTATCGATATCTCCCGGCTCGCGGCCTGGATGGACGAGCAGGGCCTCCCGGGTAAGGGCGAACCCCTCGAGGCGCGCTTCCTGTCCGGCGGAACGCAGAACGAGATCTACCGGATCGCCCGGGGCGAGCACGTGTGCGCCATCCGCATTCCGCCGCCCGAGGCGCCCGCCGAGCGGGATGCCGGCATTCTGCGCGAGTGGCGGATCATCGAGGCGCTGGAGGGCACCGACGTCCCGCACACCGCGGCGGTCGCGGCTTGCACCGATCCGTCCGTGCTCGGCCGCACGTTCTATCTGATGGGGTTCGTGGACGGCTGGTCCCCGATGGATCACCGCGGCGTGTGGCCCGAACCGTTCGACTCCGATCACACCCTGCGCGCCGGACTGGGATATCAACTCGCCGAAGGGATTGCGCTGCTCTCGCGGGTGGACTGGAAAGCCAAGGGGCTGCACGATCTGGGCCGTCCCGACGGCTATCACGAACGTCAGGTCGCGCGGTGGCTGAGCTTCTACGACCACATCGACGGCGCACGTAACCTCGACGGTATGGATGTGGCGACCGACTGGCTGCGCACCCATCGGCCGCTGGACTACGTTCCCGGGCTCATGCACGGTGACTACCAGTTCGCCAATGTGATGTTCCAGCACGGCGGTCCGGCCCGGCTGGCCGCGCTCGTGGACTGGGAGATGGGCACCGTCGGCGATCCGAAGCTCGATCTGGGCTGGATGCTGCAGGGCTGGCCCGAGGACACCAGCGATCCGGCGGTGGCGAACAAGGGCTACGCGAACATGCAGTACATGCCTTCGCGCGAGCAGATTCTGGCGCACTACGCCGAGGTCTCGGGACGTCAGGTCGACGATATCGACTACTACCTGATCCTGGCCAAATGGAAGCTGGCCATCGTGCTCGAGCGCGGATTCCAGCGCGCCAAGGGCGATGTGAAGCTGGAATCGTTCGGCCCGGTCGTGGTCGACACCATGCGTTCGGCCGCCGAGCTGGCCGAGAGCACGCAGTACGCACGTTGACATCCAGGAAGGAATCTCGATGACCGAGAACACCGACGCGAACAGCGAACTCGTCGTCGAACGGTCCGGAGCGGTGCTGATCGCCCGTCTCAACCGGCCCGAGGCGCGTAACGCGTTGAACGGCAACCTGATTCGCGGTATCGGGCAGGCCGTGCTGGATGCCGAGGCCGATCCGGGGATCCGCGCGATCGTGCTCATCGGCACCGGTGACCGCGCCTTCTGCGCGGGCATGGATCTGCGCGCCTTCGCCGAAGGCGAGGCCTTCGGCGCGGATCCCGCCACCGAGGCGTACGGGCGACTGAGCAAGGGGCAGGTGAGCGTGCCGGTGATCGGCGCGGCCAATGCCACCGCGGTCGGCGGCGGGTTGGAACTGCTGCTGGGCTGCGATCTCATCGTGGCCTCCTCGGCCGCGAAATTCGGCTTCCCCGAGGTGAAGCGGGGATTGTTCGCCGCGGGCGGCGGCACCACGGTCGGCACTCGGATTCCGCTGGCCATCGCGCTGGAACTGCTGCTGACCGGCGATTTCGTCAGTGCCGCACGGGCGTACGAGGTCGGGCTGATCAATGCCATCGCCGAACCCGACCAGGTGCTGTCCACCGCGGTGGTCCTGGCCGAACGCATCGCCGCCAACGCACCGCTGGGCCTGGCCGCCTCCAAGGAGCTGGCGCGTCTCGCGCTCACCGATGCCGACGCGGCGCAGGCGCGTCTGAAGACCTGGCAGGCAAAGGTTTTCACGAGTTCCGACGCCAAGGAGGGCGCGCGCGCGTTCGCCGAGAAGCGCACCCCGCAGTGGCAGGGTAACTGAGATGCGCGCGGTGGTCTGCCCGGCCTACGGGCCGCCGGAGATCATCCGCATCGAGGAACGCCCCGCCCCCGCAACCAGACCAGGAAAGGTCCGGGTGGGGGTCGGGGCGGCCGCGGTGAAATTCCCCGATGTGCTGGTGATTGCGGGGGGATATCAGATCAAGGTGCCGCCGCCGTTCGTGCCGGGCAGCGAATTCGCCGGAGCCGTGGTGGAAGTCGGCAGCGACGTCACCGACCTCGCCGTGGGTGACCGGGTGACGGGCACGGGCATCGCCGGGGCGTTCGCCGAGGAGGTGGCCGTACCCGCCGCCGGGCTCGCGCGCATCGCCGACGGTGTGGACGACCATCGCGCCGCGGCGTTCGGCGTCGCCTATCGGACCGCGTACCACTGTCTGCGGTCCGTGGCCCGGGTCCGCACCGGTGACCAGCTGGTGGTACTCGGCGCGGGCGGCGGGGTCGGCCTCGCCGCGGTACAGCTCGGCGTGCACCTGGGCGCCGAGGTGACCGCGGTGGCATCCTCGCCGGAAAAGCTCAGCGCGGCCGCGAGTTACGGCGCGACTCGGCTCATCGACCACACCGCCGGGGATCTGCGCGGCGCGCTGCGCGAGGCGTTGTCCGAGGGCGCGCACGCCGTACTGGACCCGGTCGGCGGCCGCTTGTCCGAACCCGCGTTGCGCGCACTGCGTCGCGGGGGCCGATTCGTCACCATCGGCTTCGCCTCCGGCGTCATACCGCAGATCCCGCTGAATCTGGTGCTGGTCAAGGGAATTCACCTCCTCGGCTTCCAGTTCCAGGATCTGGATCCCGACGAGTTCCACCGCAACGAGCAAGAACTACGCCAACTGCTCGTCACGGGACAGGCGACCCCGCACATCAGCGCGACCTATCCGCTCGACGAGGCGGCCACCGCCCTGCGCCGGGTCGCCGACGGCCGAGCCATCGGCAAGGTCCTGATCGACATGACGGCTACCCGATGACCGAAACATGGTGCCGGGAAAGATATTTCGAGCATTCTCGCAGTTACCGCGCGCTCGGCGGCCGACATCGATACAATGACCTCCGCTCGTATGTTCGTGATGGAGGGTAGTGCCGAGGTGGGACGTCACCGGAAGACGCCGGAACCAACGGTTCGACGTAAGTCGATGATCGCATTGTCCGGTCTGGTCCCGGGGGTGGTCTCCGTCACCACCCTTGCCACCCAGGCATCGGCAGCGGAGGTCGCACCCGCGGTCCAAGCGATCGCGCTGCCCACCGGGTCGGCCTCCGGATCAGCCTCCGGATCGGCGGGCACGGGCTCGGCCGACTCCGGATCGGCCGGGGGCTCCAGCGCTCCGGAGATTCCCGGGATCGCGGCGACCGCGTACAAGGTCGCCGCCGCCGAACTCGCCGTTGAGCAACCTCAGTGCCACATGCCGTGGCAGTTGCTCGCCGGTATCGGCCGGGTCGAATCGCATCACGCGAACAACGGGAACGTCGACATGTTCGGCACGGCCCGTCAGAAAATCTACGGCCCGGCTCTGGACGGCACGCTGCCCGACAACGAGGTGATCCGCAACAGCGCCGGTAAATTCATGCGCGCGGAAGGGCCGATGCAGTTCATGCCCGCGACGTGGGCACGGTACTCGCGGCCGGGCGGCAACCCGCAGAATCTGTTCGACGCGAGCTACACCGCCGGAAATTACCTCTGCTCGGGCGGGCTGAATATGCAGAACCCGGCACAGCGCACGGCCGCGATCCTGCGCTACAACCACTCGATGGCCTACGTCACGCAGGTCATGGGCTGGGCCCACCGTTACCAGTAGCGCGCCCGAGTCCGGACGCATTCGACCTCACGCGGTGGTCCCGAGCCGGCGCGCGATCTGATAAACGTTGCCGAACGGATCGCGGACCATCGCCCGGCGGTCACCGTACGGTGTGTCGAGCACGGGCTCGATGGTGACGGCGCCCGCGGTCACCGCCCGCTGATATGTCGCGGCGACGTCATCGACATAGATGTACAGAAATGCCGGAAACGCCTCGCGCTCACCGGATTCGGACACCATCACCAGTGAGTCGCCGATCCGGACCTCGGTCGGCCGATTCGGCTCGACCTCGCCGACCGCCCCGAATACCGTCCGTAGGAACGCGACCGCGGCCGGTTGGTCATCGACCACCATGCGCGGCGTCACCGAATGAAATCCCGGCGGCAGAGCAGAAGCCGTAGTCATCCGGAAAGTCTTGCACGTGGATCCGCGGACCGGACCGACTCGTCGAAAACCGCGATCCGCTTGCCGCAGCGCTATTCGCGGGCATCCTCGCCGGTGGCAAGGGTCGGCGGGACGGCGTGGGATACTGGTTGTTCTGCCGCCGACGAGCGAGGGCCGGGGGTAACCGGTCGCGGATCGGCGCGACGAGCAGGAGAGATCGGTGAGTCAGCCGTCGCGGATCGACACGGACGCATTGCGCGCGTTGGTCGCGACATTGGAACAACTCATCGGCCGAGCGACCCGAACCGTCGACGAGTTGAAGGCGGCCATCGCATCGGCCGAGACGCACACGAACGACGATGCCGTTCAGGCGTTCACCGCGACGCCGACGCCCCTGCCCGAGACGCCCGAGCACCGCGCCGCCGGCTCGGCTCCGCTGCCCACCCCGTGGTCCCGTAGGCGAGCCGCGACACCCGCACAGCGGGCACAAAGCCCGATCAGAACGCAGTTCGACACCGTGCCACCGCTGCCGATGGCCGCACCGACGCAGATACCCACGCTGACGCCCACGTCCACCCTGATGCCCACGTCCACGCTGACGCCCACGTCCACGCCGAACCCCACGTCCACGCCGAACCCCACGTCGAGACCACCCATGTCGAGACCGACACCAACCCCAACACCCACACCGACGCCGGCTCCCACACCCACGGTCCTGCAGACACCCACGCTCACACCTACTCCCACGCCCACGGTCGTCCAGACACCCACACTCCCGCGCACACCAACACCTACGCCGACACCGACGGTCCTCCAGACAACCCCAAAAGACACACCCACGCTTACACCGACTGTCACGCCGACACCGACCCCCACCCCGACACCGACGCCGTATGCGCCGAAGTCACCGGGGTCGCTGAGGATCTCGCAATCGCCGATCACGTCGTGCTGCATACCGATCCGGTGCGCCACGCTGACCGCGACCGCTACCTGCGTCATGCCGCCGGGCTGATCTGCCTGGCACGTCCTGGAATCGAGAACCAGACCTGCGTGCGGCTGCGTGCCCGCGATTCGCGCCTGTACGACGGATCGCATCGAGGACACGATCAACTATGCTGCGGTGCGCAGCGCGTTGCATGCGCTGCTGGAGTCGCACGGCGTGCGTCTACTCGAAGCGCTTGCCGAAG
>CBJNFW010000087.1:0-28228 GCA_966435935.1 uncultured Nocardia sp. | reverse complement strand
GACGGCACGACCACCACATGCCGATTGGGCTCCACACCCTCGCTCTCGCTCTCGACACCGTCGACAGCGGCCACGGCGTCGTGCACGATCTTCCGCTCGAACGGAGTCATTGCCGCGAGGGACTCGGGCTTACCGGAATCGAGCACACGCTGCGCCGCAGCGGTTCCCAACGCGCTCAACTCCTCACGGCGCTTGGCCCGCCATCCGGCAACATCGAGCATCAAGCGGCTGCGCACTCCGGTCGCCTGCTGCACGGCCAGACGGGTCAGCTCCTGCAGCGCGTCGAGCACCTCACCGCGACGGCCCACCAGTTTCGACAGGTCTCGTCCACCGTCGATGCTCACGATCGCCCGGTCACCCTCGACGTCCAGATCGATATCGCCGTCGAAATCGAGCACATCGAGCAACTGCTCGAGGTAGTCACCGGCGATCTCGCCCTCCTCGATCAACTCCTCTTCGGCATCGCCGGCATCGTCTGCGGCGGAATCGGATTCGTCGGTGGCACCGGAATCGACCGGACGCTGCTGCACATCATCGGACTCATGGGAGGCGGAGGTGTCCGCGGTGGCCTGCTCGATCGAGTCGTTCGCGCTCAGCGCCACGGTGGCGTCCCCTCCATCGGTCTCAACAGTCATTGTTGTGGTTTCCTTCACTCCTGCTGCGAGTTATCAGCGACGTCGCTTCTGATTCGGGCGGCCACGATTACCGGATCGCTTGCGATTCCCCTGTCCGGTCGACTTCCCCGAGGACGCCGTCGACTTACCGGACTTCGACGGCGTGGTTCCGTTCTTCGACTGTCCGGTGCCGTTCTTCGATACCGTCGAATCGTCAGTGACAGGGATATCGGAAGCATCCGCGGTCGCCTCGACCGGAGTATCGGTCACCGCGGGTCCGCGTTTCCGACGGTTATCAGGCTTGGCGCCCGGCTTGGGAGCATTCTGCGCGCGGCGCTCGAGCGCCTCCTGCTTCTTGTGTTCGTCTTCCTTCTCGATCTGTTTGAACACGATGTGCTGCTGACCGAAGGTCCAGATGTTGTTGGACACCCAGTAGAGCAAGATCGCGATCGGCAGGAACGGACCACCGACGATCACACCGAGCGGGAAGACGTACAGCGCCAGCTTGTTCATCAGCTCCGCCTGGTTCGGCCCCATCGGGCTCGGCGAACCGCCGCCGCCCATACCCGTCGGATCCACCGAGACGCCGGTCGCCCGCTGACGGGCCACCGATGCGCGCGCGTTGAAGTGAGTCGCCAGACCCGCGATCACCATCAGCGGGACGGCAACGGCGATCATGTGCGAGATCTCGGGAATGCCGCCGTAATCGGCGAACGCCTGCATCTGCGATTTGGGAGTGGTGATCGCCGCGGAGATCGGCGCCCCGAAGATCCGCGCTCGCAGGAACGACTGCACATCGTCGACACCGAACGCGTAGTTCGGGGTGTGTGCATTCGCGTACGCGGTCATGCCGCCGCCGTGTCCGAAGCCGGGTAGACCACTGGTCACCCCGACCCGGTTGAACGAGCGCAGCACGTGGTACAGGCCGATGAACACCGGCACCTGGGCAAGCACGGGCAGGCAGCCCATGAGCGGGTTGAAACCGTGTTCCTTCTGCAGCTTCTGCATCTCGAGCGCCATCTTCTGGCGATCGTTCTTGTACTTCTTCTGCAGTTCCTTGATCTTCGGCTGCAGTTGCTGCATCTGGCGGGTGGTGCGTACCTGCTTCACGAACGGCCAGTACAGGACCAGACGGAGTGTGAACACCAGGAACACCACGGACAGCGCCCAGGCGAACCCGTTGTCATTGCCCAGTGCGAGCCCGAAGGCTTTGTGCCAGAACCATAAGATCCAGGACACTGGGTAATAGATGAAATTGAGCACGGCTCTAAGTACTCCCGTCGGTCGTGTCGCCGGTCACCGCGCGCGGCGACCCCTTCAAAGGCTTGTGTTCGGCCGCCGCGTCGGTCGCCTGGCTCGGCTCGGTCGCAGAGTTCTCGGGCGTTCCCGGATCGGCAGCAGCCCCTTTCCGCTTGCGCTCCGGAACGGGGTCCCACCCTCCAGGGTGCCAGGGCGCACATTTGGCCAAACGCACGGCCGTCAGTCCGAGACCGATGAACAGCCCTCGGGTGCGCAATGCTGTCACCGCGTATTCACTACAGGTGGGGGTGAATCGGCATACCGGCATCCGGGTGGGGGAAACATAGGTTCGGTACAGCTCGATGAAAAAGATCAGAACTTTCGCCGGTAGTGCGGCCAACGCCCGCAGCCGGTTCATGAGGACCTGCCGTATTCCGCAACACCTGTATCCGCGCAAGACTGCGGCGGAAATAGTTTGCGCAGGGCGGAACGCACCTGCCGATCCAAATCGGCACTGTCGGCGTCGGCCGCCCCCGGCAGGGCGCGGATCACGACATCCGCCGCATCGGGCAGGGTATCGACCACGCCGGCGCAGATATGACGCAGGCGGCGGGCCACACGGTGACGTACCACCGCGGGACCCACCGCCTTGCTGACGATCAGACCGAACCTCGGCCCGCCGCGCCGTACGGACGGTGTGCTGCCGTCCGCCTGCTGTGCGGGTGTGAGGAATACGTGCACGACAAGATCATGTCTCCCGATTCGTCGGCCGTGCCGCACCGTCCGGGAGAATTCGGCACGATGATGCAGCCGATACGGCTCAGGCAACACCTGAGTGTCCGAGCACGTAACGGGTGGAAATGAGCGGACCGAACGGCGAACAGGGCATGACGCCGATACCGGTGCCGATGAATCAGGCCGTGAGCTTGGCGCGGCCCTTGCCGCGCCGCGCCGACACGATGGCGCGGCCCGCGCGGGTCCGCATCCGGAGACGGAACCCGTGGACCCGCGCCCGACGACGGTTGTTCGGCTGGAACGTCCGCTTGCCCTTGGCCACGGTCGACACTCCTCGAGTAGGTGGGCGCCCATTGACGCCCGAAGCTGGTGGGTGAAACTCTTTCGCGCTCGCGACGGCGGACGATGTCCGTATCGGAGCAACTCCCATCGGGGTACACCAGCCACGCTACCCTGGGCAGCAGGCACTCAGCACCACGTCAATGGGTGACTGTACGAGGGTACTGATCAGCTCCGACAGGGTCAAACCCGGGTCCTCGATGCGATCCACACCACTTCCGCTGGTCCCGGGCGCCCGCCGAGACCGGATCGTGCGCAACGCCCGAAGTGCCCCTTGCCGGAGGGTCACTGCAGCATATAGGGTGCGTAGCTAGCAGATTGCTATAGAAGCGCTGGTCCGGGCGCCACAGGGGGAATGTGTACAGCGCAAGCCATCCGGATAGGGTTGTCCACATCTGTGGATAATTGTGTGGAAAGACCCGTGGAGTGGCATATTCTTATGGCCCCCAGCCATCCAGGACGGCCACGTCGACGCTCATGCCACCGGGGGTTGCGGGCGATGCCGACCGTCGGCTCCTAGCGACCTGTATCGGGGAGGAAGTATACGTGGACGACGAGCAGAACGTGTTGACCGCCGTGTGGCCGGAGGTGGTCGCCGAGCTCACCACAGGATCCGGTGATGGTGCCATACCCCCGGTTTCCAATGCCCAGAAGGCGTGGTTGGGCCTGGTCAAACCGCTGACGGTGGCACAGGGATTCGCGCTGCTCTCGGTGCCGTCCTCACTCGCACAGGAGGCGATCGAGCGCGATCTGCGCGAGCCCATCCTCCGATCGCTGGCGCGGCGGCTCGGCCCGCAGGTGGAGGGACTCGGCGTGCGCATCGCGGCGCCGGCGGCCCCGCCGGCCGATCGTGCGAGCGGCCCGCCCCGGCACGCTCGGCTCACCTCGCGTCCGGATCGGCTGCGCGAACATCCGCGCGCTCCCCGCGAGCCTGTGAACTATCCCGCGCCGACCGACTACCAAGCGGCCCCCGACTACGCCGCACAGCGCTATCACACACCGCCCGAATATCCGGGTCACGACGATTATCCCCAGCCCGAATACGTCACCGCGCCGATGGCCGGAGAATTGCCGAGCATCCCCAACCACGGTCACGCAACCCCCCAACGACGTGATATCGATCTACCTCCGGTGCGGAACGTCCCCGTTCCGCCGGGACAGGAGTCGTTGTTCGCGCCCGATTCCGAGCCCGCACCGCAGCATCGTCCGGTGCCGGGCGAGCACGAGGACGACGAGCCGGTCGTCAACGCGCACAACTCGTGGCCGACCTACTTCGCCAAATCACCCGAACCGGCGGCCCCGGCGCCGTCCGCATCGGCTCCCTCCTCGGCGAGCCTGAACGCCAAGTACACCTTCGAGACATTCGTCATCGGTGCGTCCAACCGGTTCGCGCATGCGGCCGCGGTGGCGATCGCCGAGGCGCCGGCCCGCGCCTACAACCCGTTATTCGTTTGGGGCGCTTCGGGTTTGGGCAAGACGCACTTGCTGCACGCGGCCGGCCACTACGCCCAGCGACTGTTTCCGGGCATGCGGGTGAAGTACGTCTCGACCGAGGAATTCACCAACGACTTCATCAACAGCCTCCGCGACGACCGCAAAGTGGCGTTCAAGCGGCGCTACCGCGAGACCGACATCCTGCTGGTCGACGACATCCAGTTCATCGAGGGCAAGGAAGGCATCCAGGAGGAGTTCTTCCACACCTTCAACACCCTGCACAACGCGAACAAGCAGATCGTGGTGTCCTCGGACCGCCCGCCCAAACAGCTGGCCACCCTGGAAGAGCGGCTACGCACCCGGTTCGAATGGGGACTGATCACCGATGTGCAGCCGCCCGAACTCGAGACCCGCATCGCGATTCTGCGCAAGAAGGCGCGAATGGACCGGCTCGACGTCCCGCACGACGTGCTCGAACTGATCGCCAGCCGGGTCGAACGCAATATCCGCGAACTCGAGGGTGCGCTGATCCGGGTGACGGCGTTCGCCTCGCTCAACGGCCAGCCGCTGGATCTGTCACTGGCCGAAGTGGTGCTGCGCGATCTGATGCCCGACACCACCACCCTGGAGATCACCGCCTCGACGATCATGGCCGTGACCGCGGAGTACTTCAACACCACCTTGGAAGAGCTGACCGGCCCGGGTAAGGCGCGGCCGCTCGCACAGGCCCGGCAGATCGCGATGTATCTGTGCCGCGAACTCACCGATCTGTCGCTGCCCAAGATCGGCCAGGCATTCGGCCGCGATCACACCACGGTGATGTACGCGGAGAAGAAGGTCCGCAAGGAGATGACCGAACGCCGTCGGGTGTACGACCAGGTGCAAGAACTAACAGCCCGAATCAAACAGCGCTCCCGCTGAACGGATCCACATCCCCTTCACCCGGTTGACCTGGGTGAAGGGGTTTTTTCGTATGTGGAGTCCTCGAGGAATCCTTGTGGAGTCCTCGAGGATTCCACCGGCTGTCCACGGAGTTGCGCACAGCTCTGGGGAGGAATCTGTGCATCGGCTACTCACAGCGGTTAGTACACAGAGTGCACACCCTGATTCATCCTCGAGGCCTGACCAGGCTCGATGGCCGATTCGGCTTGTGGATTCCTCGAGGACTCCTTGTCAGTTCCTCGAGGAATCCACCCGTTCTGCACGGGATGGTGCACATGTGTGCACAACAGGCGGATCGGCATGGAAGAACTCGAGGATGGCTCGAGGATGGACTTGGGACAGATCCGCGGAGTCCACAACGACTCGATGTTCATCCTCGAGTCACCCGCCCGACATCCCCATGCCGCCGCGCGCTCCCAACAGGGGATTCGCCGGGACTCCACAGAATCCACAGCGCCTACTACTACTTCAGTTCTTCTTCTAGAGATCTCTCTTTTAAAACAGGCGGTGTGGAAAGTCGGATCGGCACGGATCGGCACGACAGAGCTTCGTCCCCAACCCCGTATCGATTGCCAGGGAGCAAGACGGACACCCCTCGGGCGAACCCGATGCGGACCGGAACCGCGCCCGGGCGCGCATCCCGTATCCGACGCACCGGGAGGGGTGACGTAGTCGGTAGGCTCATCCGCGGGTACGGTTTGGTGTCGGTCGCCTGTGTCACACTCCGGTGGGACGAATGCTGGAGACCGATCGAGCACCTCCTGCAGCAACCCGCACTGCCGGGCCGAAAAGATCACGACCGATCGAGACTGGGAGAGGAAATACCGGGCGATGGAGCTTGCAAGCATGAAGTTTCGGGTCGCTCGCGAGGATTTCGCCGAATCCGTCGCCTGGGTGGCTCGGAGTCTGCCCTCGCGGCCGCCGGTTCCCGTGCTCGGTGGCGTCCTGCTCGTCGCGGGCGAGGACGGGCTCACGGTGTCGGGTTTCGACTACGAGGTCTCCGCGCAGATGCGAGTGGCCGCCGAGGTCGCCGGTCCGGGACAGGTCCTGGTCTCCGGCCGCCTGCTCGCCGACATCACCAAGGCCCTGTCCAACAAGCCCGTCGACGTCTCGGTCGACGGCACCCGCGTGCTGATCGCCTGCGGCAGCGCCAAGTTCTCCCTGCCGACCATGCCGGTCGAGGATTATCCACAGCTTCCCGAACTTCCTCCGCAGACCGGTCAACTCGGTGTGGATGTCTTCGGTTCGGCCGTCGGCCAGGTCGCCGTCGCCGCCGGCCGTGACGACACCCTCCCCATGCTCACCGGCATCCGGGTCGAGATCGAGGGCGACAAGATCGTCCTCGCGGCCACCGACCGGTTCCGGCTCGCGGTCCGCCACCTGGAATGGCAGCCCGGTCGGCCCGATGTGGAGACCGCGGTGCTGGTTCCGGCGCGCACCCTGTCCGAATCGGCCAAGACGCTCGGCGCTTCCGACGCGCCGGTGCAACTCGCCTTCGGCACCGGCACCGACGGCCTGCTCGGCATCGTCAACGGCGGCCGCCGCACCACCACTCGGCTGCTGGATGCGGAATTCCCCAAGTTCCGCCAATTGCTCCCCAAGGAGCACACCTCCATCGCCACCCTCGAGGTCGCGGCACTGATCGAGGCCATCAAACGCGTCGCGCTGGTTGCCGAACGCGGTGCCCAGGTCCGGCTGGAATTCTCCGATCAGGGCCTGCAGCTCTCGGCCGGCGGCGACGACGCGGGCCGAGCCGAGGAGTGGCTCGAGGCCGAGTTCCGCGGTGAGCCGCTGACCATCGCCTTCAATCCCGGCTACCTCAACGACGGCCTGTCCGCACTGCATTCGGACCGGGTGACCTTCGGATTCACCACGCCGAGTCGTCCGGCGGTCCTCACCCCGACCGGCGAGGAGGAGCCGGAGGTGCTCGACTCGGGTTCGTTCGCCGCGTTGTCCACCGACTACATCTACTTGTTGATGCCGGTGCGTCTGCCGGGCTGAGTCCGCACCGGCGTTGTCCGGACAACTGTGGACAAATGTTGACGACCGGAGTGGTGGACTGAGCGATGTACGTGCGGACATTGACGCTGCGTGATTTTCGCTCCTGGGCCGAGGTCGATCTCGAATTATCCCCAGGCCGAACGCTTTTCCTGGGTGCCAATGGCAACGGCAAGACCAATCTGGTCGAGGCGGTCGGTTATCTGTCCACACTCGGCTCACATCGGGTGGCTTCGGACGCACCGCTGATTCGCCTGGGCGCGCAGCGATCTCGGCTCGGGGCGACGGTGGTGAACGCCGGCCGCGAGTTGCGCGTCGATGTGGAGTTGAATCAGGGTTCGGCCAATCGCGCACAGATCAACCGTTCTCCGGTCCGGCGCACCCGCGAGATCCTCGGCATTCTGCAGACGGTGTTGTTCGCTCCGGAGGATCTGGCCCTGGTCCGGGGCGACCCCTCCGAACGACGGCGCTTCCTCGACGAGTTGTGCACAGCCCGTCTGCCCAGGCTGGCCGGTGTGCGTTCGGACTACGACCGAGTACTGCGCCAGCGCTCGGCGCTATTGAAAACCGCTGGCAGACAGGCGCGTTCACGTTCGGGACCGGCTGCGGAACTGAGCACCCTGGACGTCTGGGACGGACATCTGGCTACCCACGGCGCCGAACTACTGGCTCAGCGGCTGCGGCTGGTACACGACCTGTACCCACACTTGGAACAGGCGTATCGCTCGATCGCCCCGGAATCGCGCACCGCGTCGATCCGCTATCGCAGCGGATATCTGCCCCCGGAATTGCTGGACCCGGCCCGCGATCCACAGCCCGAGGACGTCGAGGCTTTGGCGGCGCTCATGCTGAGTGAGCTGGCGCAGGCCCGGCCGAAAGAACTCGAGCGCGGGGTGTGCCTGGTCGGGCCGCACCGTGACGATCTGGAACTCATGCTGGGCTCGGCGCCTGCGAAAGGCTTTGCCAGCCATGGGGAATCGTGGTCGTTCGCGCTGGCGCTGCGGTTGTCGGCCTTCGAATTGCTGCGTGGAATGGGCACCGATCCGATCCTCATGCTCGACGATGTCTTCGCCGAACTGGACCGTCGTCGGCGCGCCGCCCTGGCCGCCGTCGCCGCGACCGCCGAACAGGTGCTGATCACCGCGGCAGTGCCCGAGGACGTCCCGGCCGAACTCGAGGCGACCCCGTTGCGAGTGGAAACCACCGGTGCGGCCGACGAGCGGACCTCGCATATCGCGAATCAGGTGTCGCCCACCACATCTTGACGTTCGCGGCTGTCACAACACGGTGGTGTGACACTCCCCGGTGTCGGGGCGTGTCTGCGCGCAGACCGACTAGCCTTCTTATCCACAGATCGACGACCGAGGATGGCGCCATGGATTCCGGACCCGACGAGGCCGCCGCATCGTCGTCCGGCGACTCCGGGCCGGAGTTGCGCGGAATAGATCTGGCCCGCCGCGCGCTCGAGGAGGCCCGCGCCGCGGCCAAGGCCAGCGGCAAGGCGGTAGGACAGGGGAGGGCCTCGCCGCGGAAGGGCGGGGTGCGGGCGCTGCGGCGCCGCGGCTGGTCGGGCGCTCGCCCCGATGAACGTGATCCGCAATTGCTCTCCACGGTCGCCGGTGCGTTGGCCAAGAGCCGTGGCTGGTCCGGGAAAGTCGCCGAGGGCATGGTTTTCGGCCGCTGGCCGAATGTGGTCGGTGAGGATATCGCGACCCACGCGACGCCCATCTCGCTCACCGACGGTGTGCTGAGTATTCAGGCCGAATCGACCGCCTGGGCCACCCAGTTGCGGATGTTGCAGGCTCAACTGCTGGCCAAGATCAACGCGGCCGTCGGGCAGGGCGTGGTCAAGACGCTCAAGATCAGCGGCCCCGCCGCGCCCAGCTGGCGCAAGGGCGCTCGCCACGTGAAGGGGCTGGGCCCGCGCGATACCTACGGCTGATCCGTTTCACGTGGAACCGGAAGGTCCGCGGGTAACGGCGAGTGCCGCAACCGATCCCGCGCCGGGATCGGGTATGCCGGGTCGGCGCAGTGGTCGCACAGCAGCCGATCGGCCACGGAGGCTTACGGGACATTCGGACCTACAACCGGACCCGATGCGGTTCGATTTATCTCACTCACGACGCTGTCAGGGGTGTCATAGGTGCATCCTGTGCCGGGCGTACCAGTAGGATGGTGAGGTAACTAGCGGCGATACCCTCGGCACGTTCCGTGCTGCCGCCCGCTGGGCCCATAATTCTCGAGCGGTTCGACATCTCGAGCAGAAACCATCTGGGGTCCGACGTGTGCGCCTCTGGCGTCGTGCCGAGGGATCAGCAAGTAAGGAGAGCTACCGAGCAGTGGCTGCCAACGACTCCAATGCAAGCGGCTCGACCAACCCCAAGTCAGGTAAGCAGACCTACGGTGCCGAATCCATCACCGTTCTCGAGGGACTCGAGGCGGTACGCAAGCGCCCCGGTATGTACATCGGTTCCACCGGCGAGCGCGGTCTGCACCACCTGATCTGGGAAGTTGTCGACAACTCCGTCGACGAGGCGATGGCAGGTTACGCCACCCGCGTCGATGTCACCCTGCTCGCCGATGGCGGTGTCGAGGTCGTCGACGACGGCCGCGGTATTCCGACCAGCATGCACGCCCAGGGCATCCCCACCATCGAGGTGGTCATGACCCAGCTGCACGCGGGCGGCAAGTTCGACTCCGAGTCCTATGCGGTGTCCGGCGGTCTGCACGGCGTCGGCATCTCGGTGGTGAACGCGCTGTCCACTCGCCTGCAGGCCGAGATCGACTACGACGGTCACCACTGGAGCCAGGAGTACAAGGATGCCAAGCCCGGCAAGCTGATCCAGGGCGAGTCGACCAAGCGCACCGGCACCACCATCCGGTTCTGGCCGGACCCGAACATCTTCGAGACCACGTTCTTCAACTTCGAGACCGTATCCCGGCGTCTGCAGGAGATGGCCTTCCTCAACAAGGGCCTGACCATCACCCTGACCGATGAGCGGGTGGCCGAGTCGGAGGTCACCGAAGAGGTGGTGAGCGAGACCGCCGAGGCGCCCAAGCACGCCGATGAAGCCGCGGCGGCCGAGCACAAGGTCAAGACCCGCACGTATCACTACCCGGGTGGCCTCGAGGACTTCGTCAAGCACATCAACCGGACCAAGCAGCCGATCCACAACACCGTGGTGGCCTTCACCGGCAAGGGCCCGGGCCACGAGCTCGAGGTCGCGATGCAGTGGAATTCGGGTTATTCCGAGTCCGTGCACACCTTCGCGAACACCATCAACACCCATGAGGGCGGTACGCACGAGGAAGGTTTCCGTGCGGCCCTGACCACGGTGGTGAACAAGTACGCCAAGGACAAGAAACTTCTCAAGGAGAAGGACGGCAACCTCACCGGCGACGATATCCGCGAGGGCCTGGCCGCGATCGTCAGCGTGAAGGTCGGCGAGCCGCAGTTCGAGGGCCAGACCAAGACCAAACTCGGTAATACCGAGGTCAAATCCTTCGTGCAGCGCACCTGCAACGAGCATCTGGCGCACTGGTTCGAGGCCAATCCGGCCGATGCGAAAACCATTGTGAACAAGGCGGTTTCCTCCGCGCAGGCCCGCGTCGCCGCGCGTAAGGCTCGTGAGCTGGTGCGCCGCAAGAGCGCGACGGATCTGGGCGGGCTGCCCGGTAAGCTGGCCGACTGCCGCTCGAAGGATCCGACGAAGTCGGAGATCTACATCGTCGAGGGTGACTCCGCCGGCGGTTCGGCGAAGTCCGGCCGCGATTCGATGTACCAGGCGATCCTGCCGCTGCGCGGAAAGATCATCAACGTCGAGAAGGCCCGCATCGACCGCGTGCTGAAGAACAACGAGGTGCAGTCGATCATCACCGCCTTCGGCACCGGCATCCACGACGAGTTCGACATCGCCAAGCTGCGGTATCACAAGATCGTGCTGATGGCCGACGCCGACGTCGACGGTCAGCACATCTCGACCCTGCTGCTGACGCTGCTGTTCCGCTTCATGCGCCCGCTGGTCGAGCACGGTCACGTATTCCTGGCCCAGCCGCCGCTGTACAAGCTCAAGTGGCAGCGTTCGGATCCGGAGTTCGCCTACTCCGACCGCGAGCGCGACGGTCTGCTCGAGGCGGGCCTGGCCGCGGGCAAGAAGATCAACAAGGACGACGGTGTCCAGCGCTACAAGGGTCTGGGCGAGATGAACGCCAAGGAGCTGTGGGAGACCACGATGGACCCGGCGGTGCGCGTGCTGCGCCTGGTCACCCTGGACGACGCCGCCGCTGCCGACGAGCTGTTCTCCGTTCTGATGGGCGAGGACGTCGAGGCCCGTCGCAGCTTCATCACCCGCAATGCCAAGGACGTTCGCTTCCTCGACGTGTAGTCCGGCGCGAATCACCGTGCCGCAGAACAGGACTACAAAGGAGACTTCATGACTGAGACGACACTGCCGCCCGGCGGTGGTGGCGACCGGATCGAACCGGTCGACATCCAGAACGAAATGCAGAGCAGCTACATCGATTACGCGATGAGCGTGATCGTCGGGCGCGCTCTGCCCGAGGTTCGCGACGGCCTCAAGCCGGTGCACCGCCGCGTGCTGTACGCGATGTACGACAACGGGTATCGCCCCGATCGCGGCTATGTGAAATCCGCGCGCCCGGTCGCCGAAACGATGGGTAACTACCACCCGCACGGCGACGCCTCGATCTACGACACCCTCGTCCGCATGGCGCAGCCCTGGTCGCTGCGGTATCCGCTGGTGGACGGCCAGGGCAACTTCGGTTCCCGCGGTAACGACGGCGCGGCCGCCATGCGTTACACCGAATGCCGCCTCACGCCGCTGGCCATGGAGCTGCTGCGCGAAATCGACCATGAGACAGTCGATTTCACGCCGAACTACGACGGTCGTTCGCAGGAACCGGTGGTTCTCCCCAGCCGGGTGCCGAACCTGTTGATGAACGGCAGCAACGGCATCGCGGTCGGAATGGCGACCAACATCCCGCCGCACAACCTGAACGAACTCGCCGAGGCGATCTACTGGGCGCTGGAGAATTACGACGCCGACGAGGAGGCCACCCTCGCCGCGTGCATGGAGCGGGTCAAGGGCCCGGACTTCCCGACGCACGGCCTGATCGTCGGCACGCAGGGCATCCACGACGCCTACACCACCGGGCGCGGTTCGATCCGCATGCGCGGTGTGGTGGAGATCGAGGAGGACAACCGCGGCCGCACCACGATCGTCATCACCGAGCTGCCGTACCAGGTCAACACGGACAACTTCATCAACGCGATCGCCGAGCAGGTCAAGGACGGCAAGATCGCGGGCATCTCCGATATCCACGACGAGTCCTCGGATCGCGCGGGTATGCGGATCGTGGTCACGGTCAAGCGCGACGCCGTGGCCAAGGTGGTGCTGAACAACCTCTACAAGCACACCCAGCTGCAGACCAGTTTCGGCGCGAACATGCTGTCCATCGTCGACGGCGTACCGCGCACGCTGCGCTTGGATCAGATGATCCGGCTCTACGTCGAGCACCAGTTGGACGTCATCGTCCGGCGCACCCGCTACCTGCTGCGCAAGGCCGAGGAACGCGCCCACATCCTGCGTGGACTGGTCAAGGCCCTGGACGCGCTGGACGAGGTCATCGCCCTGATCCGGCGTTCGGCCAATACCGACACCGCGCGCACCGGCCTGATGGAACTGCTGGACATCGATGAGATCCAGGCCACGGCCATCCTCGATATGCAGCTGCGCCGCCTGTCGGCCCTGGAACGGCAGAAGATCGTCGACGAGTTGGCCAAGATCGAGGCCGAGATCGCCGATTTGAAGGACATTCTGGACAAGCCGGAGCGGCAGCGCGCGATCGTGCGCGACGAGCTGAAGGAAATCGTCGACAAATACGGCGATGACCGGCGCACCCGGATCATCTCCGCCGACGGCGATGTCGCCGACGAGGATCTGATCGCCCGCGAGGACGTGGTCGTCACGATCACCGAAACCGGATATGCCAAGCGCACCAAGACCGATCTGTACCGCAGCCAGAAGCGCGGCGGTAAGGGTGTGCAGGGCGCCGGCCTCAAGCAGGACGACCTGGTCAAGCATTTCTTCGTCACGTCGACCCACGATTGGCTGCTGTTCTTCACGAACCTGGGCCGGGTGTACCGGACCAAGGCGTACGAGCTGCCCGAGGCGGCCCGCACCGCCCGCGGTCAGCACGTGGCGAATCTGCTGGCCTTCCAGCCGGAGGAGAAGATCGCCCAGGTCATCCAGATCAAGACCTACGAGGACGCGCCGTATCTGGTGCTGGCCACGCGCAATGGTCTGGTGAAGAAGTCCAAGCTGACCGATTTCGATTCCAACCGCACCGGCGGCATCGTCGCGGTGAATCTGCGCGACACCGACGAACTGGTCGGCGCGGCGCTGTGCTCGGCGGACGACGATCTGCTGCTGGTCTCCGCGCACGGGCAGTCGATCCGCTTCCCCGCGAACGACGAGGTGCTGCGTCCGATGGGCCGGGCCACCTCCGGCGTACAGGGCATGCGGTTCAACACCGATGACGAACTGTTGTCGCTCAACGTGGTTCGTGACGATACGTATCTGCTGGTCGCCACATCCGGCGGCTATTCCAAGCGGACCGCGATCGAGGAGTACACCGCACAGGGCCGAGGCGGAAAAGGCGTCCTGACTATTCAGTACGACCAGCGTCGTGGCAGTCTGGTGGGTGCGCTCATCGTCGACGATGAGGACGAGCTCTACGCGATCACTTCCGGTGGTGGTGTCATCCGGACCGCGGCGAAACAGGTTCGCAAGGCCGGGCGTCAGACCAAGGGCGTGCGATTGATGAATCTCGGTGAGGGAGATACGTTGCTTGCGATCGCTCGTAACGCGGACGAGCCCGACGAGGTTCCCGGCGAAGACGACACCAGTGGTTCCGAGAAGAAGTAGTTTTACCCGAGCAGCGGCGGCACAACGGATCTAAGGAATCCCCATTGACCACTCCGAACCAGCCGAACGACGAGCGGCCCCACGCCAACGGTGTGACCGAGCGGATAGCATCATCGCCGATTCCGCCGCGCCCCATTTCGCGGGCGACGTCCACGGATGACGGCGGGTCGGGCAGTACGCCCGAAAAGACCGATAAGTCAGCCGATTCCGCGAAGCCGGAGGAATCGGGCGAGTCGGCCAAGGCCGAGAGCGGCTCCCGGTTCGAGGAGGGGTGGTCACAGCTGCCGCAGCGCGAGCCGCAGTCGAACCTGAACCGTCCGGGCCAGGCGCCGGTGAAGGGTCGGCCGCAGTCGGTGGGTCTGGGTGGTTCGGGTAATGCCCGCACCACCGCGGACCTGGCCGCCAAGGCCGCGCGCAAGGAGGCGGCGATGGTGAAGTCCGTCGGCATCGACGGACCCACCCGCAGCATCGCGCGTCCGGAGCTGGTCAAGGACATGCCGGACCTGTCCGAGCTGCGTCATCCGCTGCCGCCCTCGGAGCATCACACGGCCACGCAGCAGCCCGTCTCGCCCGCGGTCCCGCAGGCCGTGGTCCAGGCCGCGTCCACCGGTCAGCCGCTGCGCGCGACCGTCCAGCTGCGGCACATCGATCCGTGGTCGACGCTGAAGATCTCGCTGGTGATCAGCGTGGCGATGTTCTTCGTCTGGATGCTGGCGGTCGGCTTCCTGTACATCGTGCTGTCCGGCATGGGTGTCTGGGACCGTCTGAACAGCACGTTCACCGATATGGTGTCCGACAACAACTCGAACTCCTCCGCGCTGATCGACGCGGGCACCGTTTTCGGCTACGCAGCGGTCATCGGCCTGATCAACGTCGTACTGATGACGGCCCTGTCCACGGTCGGTGTCTTCATCTACAACCAGTGCACCGACCTCGTAGGCGGTATCCAGGTAACCCTGGCCGACCCCGACTGACCCTGCTCCACCACGGCCGGACCTGCCCGCCGCAGGTCCGGCCGTTCTCGTCCGCATACCTCTCTACCAGCGGTTTTGGTTGTTCCCCGGGTGGTCGGGTAATCTTTGCTCTCGGTTCGGGACAACAAAACCCCAGCCCACACGGGCCTATAGCTCAGGCGGTTAGAGCGCTTCGCTGATAACGAAGAGGTCGGAGGTTCAAGTCCTCCTAGGCCCACATTTCATGAAATGCCCTCGGTCGATGGTTTCGGTCGGGGGCATTTGTCATTTCGGTGCGTCGATGTGGTGATCAGGCGGCGCGGACCATGCGGTTGGCGAAGGTGGACATCGTGTAGGCGCCGATGCCCAGGACGATTTCCAGGGCGTTGCGGTGGGTGTAGCCGTGTGCGAGCAGGGCTGCGAGGGTGTCGTCGTCGATGGCGCCGGTGGTGGCCAGGACGGTCAGGGTGAAGACTCTGATGGCGTCGAGTCGCTTGTCGGACAACGGTTCTTGCGCCCGCAGGGCGGCGATCAGGCCGGTGTCACCGCCTGCCGCGCGGAGTCTGGCGGTGTGGATGCGGACGCAGACGTGACAGCCGTTGCGGACCGCGATGATCATGATGACCACCTCCCGGGCCAGCGGGTCGAGGGTGCAGTTGTCGAAGCTGCGGCTGAGGGCCAGGAATCCGTTCAGCAGCTCGGGCGCGCCGGCCAGCTTGGCCACGGCATCGGGCAGGTTGCCGCCCCATTCGGCAATGACCATCCGCATCGCCTCCCGGGACGCTTCCGGGGCGGTGTCGACGGTGTGTGCGGTGAACATCGGGTCCTCCTAAGATGGACAACATGGTTGACGATCAAACGGTAAACCAGGTTGTCGATTTCGGCAAGAGCGCACCTCCGGGCTATGAGCTGCCGCTGCTGCTCTTCGCGGGATTCCGGACGGTGATCGACGAGCTGCACGCCGAGCTCGCCGAGCAGGGGCACCCGGATATGCGCCCGGCGCACGGGTTCGCCATGCAGGCGATCGGCCCGGAAGGCTCGACCGCCACCGAGGTCGCCCGCCGTCTCGGGGTCACCAAACAGGCCGCGGGCAAGACCGTCGACCGCCTCGTTGTCGTGGGGTATGCCGAACGGGCCACGGATCCCGCCGACGCCCGCCGCCGGATCGTGCGGCTGACCCCGCGAGGGTTCGACGCACTGGCCCGCTCGGCCGCGATCTTCGATCGGATTCGCGCCACCTGGAGTGAAGCGTTGGGGGACAGTCGCCTGCGAGCGATGGAGGACGCTCTGCGCACGGTCGTGGCGCCTACCGCGTTCCGGCTGGACGCGGCCGGGTGGCTGGGCACGAACTGATCGCGCTGACCGATCGGCACGGTTCGTTCGCATCCGCCGGGAAATGGCCTTGATCGCGAGATTCCACAGTCTGCTCGACGAGATCACGGCAGAGAGCGAAGTGCTCTGCGCCGCAGTCGAATACGCCGGAAATGTGGCTCATGGTCGCGGGCCGGTGCTGGGTGATATCGAGTACCGGCGCTACGCGGCGGCGGTGACGCGATTGCGCACCGCGGTGGCCGGTTACCACAATGCGAGCGTCGCCCGCGAATGAATCTGTCGCACCGGACAATTCGCGCGGGTGTCAGCGGTCGTCGGGCTCGGCCGCGCGCTGACGGATCATGCCGACCAGCACGCGCTGTACGGTCTCCAGATCGCCGTTGACGACACCGGCGATATCCTCCGCGGAACAGGGGCGCCGACGCGGCGGCAGGCCCAGCAGCGAGCGCAGAACGGCCACATCGTCGGTACCCTCGGCGAGTTGTTCCAGGTCGGGCAGCATCTGCTCGAACGCGGCCGTCGTCGCGTTTCCCGGCTCGCGCACCGCGACCTCCAATCTCACCGTCTCGGCGAGATCGGCGGAGATCCCGGTCAGCCGCTCGAGCAACCGATGCCAGTCGTCGGGGTCCACGGGCTAAAGCTTCGCCCCGCGTGCGGGCTTTGTCCAGCGTCCTTCGAGCGCCATCGCGTGTCGCTACTTGCGGCGAAGGCGTGTCGGGTTCAGCGTTTGACGCCGACGCCGCCGAGCCAGTCCAGGTACCGGGTCTCCTGCGGCTCGTCCGAATCGGGCCGCCACAGCGGGACCTGGACGATACCGGGCTCGACGAGTTCGAATCCGTCGAACAGCGCGGCGATCTCGGCCGCCGAGCGCGGCCGGCCCGGTGTGGTCGTCGATCGGGTCAGTTCGAGCAGTTCCTCGAGCCGCTCCTGGGACCAGCCCTCATTGGTGAAGTGCGAGATCGCCAGGTGACTGCCGGGGCGCAAAACATCGCGCAGCCGACCGAGCACACCGTGCGGATCCATCTCGTCGCCGACCACGTGCAGAATCGAAAGCACCAGTACGGCAACGGGTTTCGTGAAGTCGATATGTTGTTCGACCTCCGGCGAACGCACCAGCGTGTCCAGGTCGCGGAAGTCGCCGCGAATCGCCGTCGCCCACGGGATGCCGGCCAGGATCCGACGGCCCATCAGGAAGGCGACCGGATCGTTGTCCACGTACACGACCTGCCCGTTCACGCCCAGCTCGGTCAGGATCTCGTGGATATTGCCCGCGGTCGGGATGCCCGAGCCGATATCGAGGAACTGAGTGATACCCGCCTCGGCGCAATAGGTGATCACCCGGCGCAGGAAAGCGCGATTCGCCCACGTCGCCCGCGTGATGCCCGGCCACCGGCGTTCCAGATCGTCCGCCCACTCCCGGTCCACCGCGAAATTGTGCGATCCGCCGAGCAGATGATCGTAGATGCGCGCGATGCTCGGCACCCGTGGATCGATGTCGTCCTCTGCCCAATCGGGAAGCTTTGGCACAGTGGACATTTCAGCCTCGCTCCCTAACTCGCCGATCCGGAACCGAACGTTCCAGCGGACCCGTGACGCCCCTCGACGGTACCCCACCGCCGTCGCAGGGGGAGCACAATCCCGGCTGCCTGCGATGCGGCGAGCGCACGCTCTCGCGTGCGCGGGAATCCAGCTCCAGGGTCGGCGACAGCATCCCGTTCCGGGGATTACGCGCCGCCGCCGCGACCATTCGGTGGAGCCTGGGGGAGTCGAACCGCTAACCCCTGCCGTACGGCTGAAAGCCATTACTACGGCCAACTATTGACAGTCAAACCTGGTCGGAAATGGGTGTTGAGCAGTTGATATTGCAACGGTCGACAACTATTGGAAACCGAATATACGTTCGGCAGGTTCGAACGTGGAGTGATTTCGTTGTCGAATCTGGACGCGCCGAACGGAAAAGCGTGGTGGTGACCGGTCAGTTATCGGGTCGTGCGGCGGTCGTAGGCGTGATCGCGAGAGAGATTGTCACTTCTACCGTGTTGTGTATCGATGGACAAGTGTCTAGTCTTTTGTCTGGAATGCTGACTGTAAGCGCATCTGATCTGCGTGTCGTTGAAAGCGAGGCTCAATCATGACGAAGGTGCCCACTCGGGAGGCTCGACTGGCGCACGCCGCCCGGCATGCCGAATTATGGAACGCCGGCCGGAAGGAAGATTGGATCGCGTCCTGGCGCAGCATCGTTCCTGCCGGAGTGCGCATGTTTGACCCCGTTGGGACCGAGGAGAAGACCGGATTCGACACTGCCACGACGCACGCGTGGGACCTGTTCCAGAACTTGTTGCGGATCACGATGCTGACCGTTCAGGTCAACGGCGATGAGATGGCTTGGGTATGTGAGAACCGGTTCGGAACCGGCGATGACACGGTCATGGTCCACAGCATCGAGACCTTCGCGTGGGACAGCGCGGGCGATCTCTTGATCAAAACCTACTACCCCATGCCCGAGCAGGTCGGCGCCACCGACGGCCCTTATGCACATATCCTCGAAGGGCGGGGCGGTCGCTGACTGGCGAACTGCACGACTTCGGCGTCGGAACCGGAATCATTGTCCTTGTGCTCCTACGCCAACCACCGGTACAGGGCGTGACAGACTCTCACGGGACTGTGAGGTGGCCAGGCCCGGAGGGCGCGGTAGTACCTCTCGGTGGTGAAGCAGTGTAGGTGCGGCCGTTGCGGTTCGGTCCCGCCCACGTGGTGAGGGCGGAGAATCGCTCAGAAGCGAAGCTCGCGAACGGTGTCGAGGTTGGAAGATCGGCCGCTCTCCTCGCTCGTATCGGATGAGAAAAGCGGCTCTGACCTGCCGTTGGAGTGGAGCCTAGGGGAATCGAACCCCTAACCCCTGCCGTACGGCTGGAGGCCACTACTGCGGACAACTATGAACAGTCAAGACGGGCCGAAAAATGCCTCTGAACAGCTGGAATGTCAATTATCCACAACTTACGGCAATCGAACGTGCATTCGATATGCATTGATGGTCGGGGAATTTGTTGGGACATAGTTGGATGCCCTCAAGGCCCGCGCTCGGCGTGTTGCTGTGGTGACACGCCGGACAGATGGTGCCCGCAGCGATCCGTTGGCAATCGATTTGGTCGGCCCTCCTTGCGTCGTTCTCGACATGAACGTATGGGCGGGTGCTCGGTGGCAAGCCCCGAAGGGGTGCGGCAGCCCGTTGCCTGGGAGAAGGTCTCGGTCCGTTCCGATCGTTGTCTGCCGTGGGATGGGTGCTGGCTGTGGTGGGTTCGGCCCCCATCCTGGTTCTGCGCCGGGTGCCCGCCCGGGAGCGGAGCGGTAGGGCGGGTGCACCGGGCGGCGCGCGCATGCGCGCCGCTCTTGATTCTGTAGAGAGAAATTCGGCAAGTTCTTCTTGGGGGGTTACCGTTTCTTTTTTTCTTTTTCTTCTCTTCCGGGGGGCTCCCAACCTTTCTCCCCACAACTACATGAGTCATCAAGCTTGTGGCCCAACAGATTTCGCGGGAATGATCGGTAATCCCGCCTCACCCGCGACGTATCCCGGCAGGTGCCCCCATGCGCAGGGTTCCGGGAGTGGGGCGGTCGAATGCGCCGCAAGTTGGAGCCTGCGGCGGGGAGAATGACGAACGCCCTGCCCCCACGTATGGGGGGGAGGGCGTCCGCGGATGGCTCTCCGGGCTCACAGCCTGGTAAGTGCTCGGTGCTGTTTGACCGCCTGCCCCAGGTGCCGGGTCCAGAAGACGGCTTCGGGAATGGTGTCGATCATCGGTTCGAAGGTTTCGAGGCTGTCTGTCGGCAACCAGAGATAGTCTGAATACTCCTCGTTGATCTCGATTTCCCCGCCGCCGTACTCGGCATAGAAGTGTGGCAACACCATGGAGTTACCGTCGTTCTTCCGAAACAGCACGTTGTACGAGACGTCCTCCGCGATCGAGATTTCAGCCTTCTTGCCGATCTCTTCGTCTTTCTCTCGACGGATTGCATCGAGAATGCTTCCGTCCGTGGTCTCCATCTTCCCGCCGATAAACGAGTACACCCCATCGTAGTCGGCTTCACCCTTACGCCGCGCCAGCAAGACACTGTTGGTGGCGGGGTTGATGACAACGAGTTTCTGGCAATACTGGAAATGAGTTGTATCGGTCATGACGCTACCTTTCGGTCGTTATGAGTAAGTTCTTTGGGCTGCGCCGGATTGGTGCCGTTGACGTAGACGGTAACACCGCTCAGACCCGCCTCGTAGCCAGCCAGGTACACGGTTCGGACATCATCAACCGTAGAACAACTGGGAAGGTTTATCGTCTTCGATATAGCTTCATCGGTGTACCGCTGTAGTGCCGACGCCATACCGATATGCCCAGAGACGCTGATTCTCGTCGCATCCTTGAAATGCGGCTCGATGCCAGTTGACGCGTCGATTATCAGAGCGCTCCGGCCGGTAGGTGGAAGCGCGATTGTCGAGACGTTCCGAAGCATTCCGGTATCGGCCACGTATCTCGACAGTTCGCACCAGTCATGGCCGGAAACTGTACTCGACTCCAGGTGCCCGTACATCCGTTGGATATGCCCCGGATTCTCGCGGTGACGGTTACCGGCTATCGTTGTCAGCATTGCGCCGAACGGCCCCCGCTGTTCCGCGAGCCGAATAGATTCCTCTTTCGATGTGATGTTGATAAATGAAAGAATATCCTCCATCAAGGATCGTGCGGCGTCGGAGTCATAGGCCAGGCCGACGAAATCGAGCGCGTCGGCAACCCCGCACAATCCTATGCCGATCTTGCGCTTCTGTGCGAGAACATGCCCTGAGTGCGTTTTCGCGAAATTCTTGCCGCTGATCTCGAGGCAGTTGTCCAGAGCGCGGGTCAATATCTTGGTCGTATGCTCCAGCCAGGGGAGATTAACGGCCACGCGACCGGTGTCACTGGTGTACACGAATTCGCCGACGTTGATATATCCGAATTGGCAGGTCTCACCGGGAATAAGTCCTACTTCGGCACACGGAGCAGTTGTCTGATAGGCCCCCAACCCCGGAACCGGGTTGCGGGCGTTCATCCGATCCAAGAAAACAATTCCCGGATCGGCGCAGAGCAGGGCGGCGCGACAGATCTGATCGAACAGTACACGAGCCTTTATTGTCTGCCCATTGCCGAGATGCACCACCGAACCGGCTTCGACCGCCGTCATGAAGGCCCGGTCTATATCGACCGAGATGTTGAACTTCCACTCAGCCGCGGACTCGACCTTGGCATTGACGAAGTTGTAGATCTCCGGGTGTCGCACGCCAAGTATCGCCATATTGCCCACGGGCCGATCTTCCCGGCCGCTGTTCGCGCTGTCTATTGCTACCTTGTTGAGGAAGTCGAGAGCCGAGACCGGATCGTCGGTCTCGTTGAGGTTAAATCCGGTGCCCATGCCTTGTTCATGAAGTGCAATGATATTTTGGCGCAACTGCTTCAACCGCAAGGTGCTGAATTCGAATGCTGGCATTGTGCAGGCAGTCAACGGCCTATCGGCATACCGGCCGATATTCGTCATAACCGGCGTGCTCATGATGATTTCTTTGTTGTCTAGCGCTTGCCCGAAGGCTTCGGCAAATTCTTCCGATTCCGTGATTGTCGAATACGTGAGTTCTTCGCGGTACAACGCATCGGTGACGCGCTCCACCATTGCTGCCGGAGCCTCGTCCGCGCCGATAATTCGACCCGTATTCATTACTTTCAGGGCCAACGGAGACGGCGCAAACCGAGATTTGTATACGCTCATTAGCTACTAACCCCTTTATTCAGTTCTCGTCTGGAACAGGATTAACCTTGTATGTCTTCCCCTGCTAAATATTGCGCCTAGCGAATTCGGCTTCTACCTCGGAAAGAAACGCGCCGTCGAGGACCGTTTCCGAGCCGAGTATCAAATTCCACCCAAACGGAGCCTTACCCTTGGGCTTAAGCTCGTATCCCGCCGATTGAGCCCGGGTTATCATTGCCATGACTTCCGGATTCCAATCCGAATTATCTCCGGATGTCTTCATAGACCGAAGCTTCCGGGGCATAGGTTGGTTCTCCATCTCGGCTAAACGCCCTCCCCCCACCAATCAAACGAACCTATGCGGATACGATCCGGCATCGGCTCATCCGAAGCCGCTGCACTCCTTTCGCGCTTCAGCCCTTCGAGAGCCCTATGCACCACCGCCAGAGGAACCGGCGCGAATTTCTCGCCTGTGTTCAATTGCGGGACCATGTAGGAGCCTGGTTCATTGCGCTGCTCGAGGTTCATCGTGCGCTCGCTTCAGCCGGAAGCCACCGTTTCGCAGTCGGGTGCTCGCGCGTGAACTCGATAGGCACCGACAACACTCGACCCTCCTGCAAATCTAGGTCGGAATCGGCACCCGTTTCGCTTGAAATCATCTGCGTAGCAATGGATCTGATCTCTTGCTTCGTGATCGCGAATGACCACAGATCGATCGCTGGCACGTACACCAGCCACCGGGAGCCACAGCAGTGCACCCGCACCAGGTATTGCCGCATCTCGCCCTCTCTCGGTCTTGGAAGACATCCCCTGCCCTGCGGCCGGAGGCAGACCGCGGTGGGCTTGTCGGTGTCGGATTGGCCGGTATACATCGGTTCCTTTCGACTCGGCGTGTGGTCTGGCACCCGCCGCCGAGGGATGCGGTACGACATCGACCAGGGCGTCATAGTCGGGTTCGTCGATGTACCAGCCGGTTGGGGCACTGCATCACGCCCCGGCGGCGGGGCCTACGGAAATATTTGCGCTGACCTACCGGACATTTCCGGACATGGGCCGGACAGAAATCGGTCATCGCGCCTACAGTTGAGTTCACCACTTCCGCAGCAGGGGGTTGCAATGGCTATTGTCGCGATATGGACCAAGCAAGATTGTGTTGCGCTCCGCTTCGCCTACGGAATGAAACAAGCCGCATTTGCCAGAGCACTAGGGGCCGCAGAGCGATCGGTAAGGCGCTGGGAAAAAGGCGAAACGGCGATCGGCGGCCTTGGACAGGTCAGCTATTCGACAATGCTCGCGAAAGCGCCAGCAGACGTCGTCGCACGTTTCGAGCAACTGCGGGAAAATGAGGACGACGTGAATCGGCGGCAGCTATTCAAGGGCGGTGCATTCGGCGTTGCCGCATTGGCGACTTTGGGGCTCGGTGGTGATGCGGCCGAGCGCGCTGCGTGGCTGGGATGCGGTGCTGGCCGTCCGGACTCGACAGCAGTGGCGCTGGTGCGAGCGACTCTGCATCAGGCGATGCAACTGGACGACGCACTCGGTTCGCCTGCGGCGCAAGGCATTGTCATAGCGCAGCAGCAGTTCACGGCCGCCATGCTGAGCAACTGTCCGACTGGTCTACGTTCCGATGTGTTGTCGCTGTATGCCGAGTGGACCGGACTGGCCGGGTCGTTGGCCTGGGACGCCCGCGATCACGCGACGTCGGCCCGCCTGTACACCGAAGCACGGGAGAACGCGCACGAAGCGGAGGACTCCGATCTCGGCAGTTACATGCTCTGCCACCTTTCCCAGTTGGCGACGTGGCAACGGCGTCCGCGTGTCGCGGTGGACTACGCCGTCGCTGCACGCAGTTGGGTATCCCAGAGCGAGGATCGTCATCTACGCGCCTACGTCGCGATCCGCAATGCTGAAGCGCTCGCACTCGCCGGTCAACGCTCACCCTGTCTTGCCGCGCTCGATGAGGCCCAAGCCGCATTGGCGGGTCTGGAACCGTGCCACCCGTCTCAGTCTCGTGCGTACTTCATGGGCGAGGGCATCATGCACTCATATCGCGGAAACTGTTTGGCAGTCCAAGGTGACGCACGCCCGGCGGCCGAGGCATCGCGACAGGCGCTGGCAACAATGCCGGCCGCGTACACGCGAGACAGGGCGGTGACACTGTTGGAATTGGAACGTGCCCTGATTCAACTCGATGAGATCGAGGAAGCAGCCGACGCCGTCGCGCATGCTGCGGAACTGGCGGACCAGAACCGGTCTCCTCGGCTTGCCGCCGCCATCATCGGGAGCCGTCACCAACTCTCCCCTTGGGCCGATACTCGATCAGTACGCGAACTTGATCAGCGGCTCGCTGCTCGGGATATCGTGGTCGCATGAACACCGACCGCGTATCCGAGGTTCTGACGAGGATCGCGCGTGCCAACGCTGCAATTCACGCAACGGGCGAACTCAACGAGATCGGCAGGGAAGGTCGAGCGCCGTCCAGGTCGGAAGCATTCAGGTCGGCATCGGAAGAACTCCACGCCGCCAAGCAGGCACGTAACCGGCTATTCGTGGAGTTGGCAAGCGACTCCGAGACCGTGCCCTTGGAGCTGGCGGAACGCTTCGGGCTCACCGGCCGCGAGGCCGCGACTCTTGTTGAGGTTGCGCGCGGCGGACCGCGACGGCTCCGGGGACACCTGTTCGGCGAGCTGGACACCACGCAAGTGGTTTGGACCTCGGACAGTCACAACAGACCGTGATTTGCTTAGTCGATTGGAAGGCTGCTGCCGCAGATTGTCGCAGGGGCACATCTTCGCTGCGATGAACAAGATCTTCGTTGGAAGATGGACCAGGCGGAGGGACCGTCCCTCGGGTGCCACGGTGTAGATTCCGGTGTTTCTGATGCACTGGCGCAAATTCGGCGTGCCATCGCGAACTTTTTCGAGTGATCTCTGTCACTAACCTTCGAAGATATGCTGATTGTCTATAGTCGATTTCGAGAATGCGGCGCATTGCAGCGGGGACATATGACTTGTGACTGCTGATGCGATGCTGTGTACGTCTCGCGCATTTGTTGATGTGTATCGCAGCTGATGAGAAGGGTCTACGTCGTATGCCGAGTATTTGCTTGATGAAATGTATGTAATGATTCCGATCGTGCAAGATCGAATCATTCGCAGGTGTCAAGCTTGCCACGCCGAAAAATGCGGCTGACTTTATTGTTCAATCGCGACAGTTAGCCGTTCTGTGGCTGGATTGTGTCGACACGATAACGGCCGACGTTGATTGAGGGCGACTCAATTCGCGAGGATGATCGAGGTCATGGGGACTGATCAGTTTCATCGGTGAGCGTTCGGAGTGCTTCAAGTATGCCGAACGGGAAAGGATTCGCAGTCGTGTCAGAGTCCCCTGCGTTGGTTCGGATCGGTCGGGGAGTGCTCGGGATGCTCCCGGTTCGGGCTGGCGGTGGCCCTGCTTCCGCGTCGCTGAGTGAGTCGTGGCGTGTGATCGTCGGATATCGATGTGCCGGGTATGGCATTCGGTAATCCTGTACGCCCTCGGCGTCTTTCGATCGTCTCGGATGACGGCGGCGCGGAGGTTTACGGAACCGGTCGCCACTCCTGGTGGTGCCACACACCGTGGGTGTGCATCGGGGTTCCGGAACGCGGCGGCGCGTGATGTCATGGTGAAGACGGACAAGAAAGGACGGTGATCCGACAATGGTGACATGACCTGATCGCTCTGGATACATTTCGTGGTTGCCCCCTCGGTGCAACGAGGGGACAACCGAAACGAAATGAACTCCGTGGAATTACCGGGTTGGTAGCCCCCTCCACCAGAGTTTTGACCTTTCGCTAGCAGTGCCGCCTCGGCTCTGCTGTGTCCAGAGTAGTGCATAGTTTGCGCTGTGCACCACCGACGGTGTCATTGCTGTCGGTGTGCGCGGACTCGTCGATATGCCGTCCCCAAGGGATGTTCGGTATCAGTGTCGTGTCCGTCGCGGTGGGTATAGCCGTGCTGTTTCTGCTGGTTAGCGCTTGTGTTTAGACGTTCGTGGGGGCGTGATCCGACCGATCCGCACTCGGAATGCCAGACGATTGCTGGCGTCGTGCGGGTTCTGAAAGTCACAGATACATGCAGCAAATGCACAGAAACAGGAGTACGGCACTCATGGCCGAAAACACCTCGGCAGAGGTTTCCCGCAAAGACTACCGATACAAGATCGTATTCGACGAGTTCTTTCCGCTTCCCTTGTATCAGACGGGGCCGGTGGTCCCGGATACCGAATATCTCGGCCCGAATCGTCAGGGGCCGCAACGGCGCGATCCGGTGACCGGGCTGTTGGTCTGGCGGATCGCTGTGACCGATCAGAACGAGCCGAACACCAAGCGGCGGGCGTATGACGTGCTGCTGTTGTCGGATACCGAACCGGTGCCGACCACTGAGGAGATCGCGGATGGGCTGCGGCCGATCCGGCTCGAGGGTGTGACCGTGCAACCGCGTGTCGGCGGCACGGGTGAGTTCAAGTACCTGGATCGCATTGTGCGCGCGACGGGCTACGCCCCGGCTCCGGCGGCATCGGGGCGCGGCAGCGGGTCGGCGGCGGGTTCGGGTTCGGGTAAGTCCGCGGGCTGATCCCGGCGCGGCATCTCCACCGGGCGGGTTCGGCCCGAGCTTGATCCGGGCTGAACCCGCCCCATCACCGGACTGTCTCGTAATCGTTTGCGAGACAGCACTATTCGTGACACCTGATGAAGGAAAATGATCATGGTTCGATCTGCGAACTATCAGAAGAATCAACCACCACAAGGCCAATCGGATTTTCTGGACCAGATCGCCGAGTTGCTGGGCGAACTGCTGCTCAAGGTGTGCTTCGGGCTGCTGGTGCTGGCGTGGCTGGCGCTGCTGTTCCCGATGCTGTCGCTGCCGGTCGCTGGATCGGTGGCGCTGGGCTGGTGGCTGGGCTGGCCATACGGCGTGGCTGGCGGAGTGACCACCGTGACGTTGTGGGGTGTGTGGTATCTGTGTTGGCCGGGCTCGTTCGACCGCTGGGTGAGCGGGCGTATGCGGCAGATGTATTGGAAGTGGTGGCGCTACACACGCCGCTGGACCTCGCTCATGGCGCTGCAACAGTTGACCGCCGAACTCGATAACCGAGTCCTGACCCCGCCGTTGATGTCCGCACGCATCGGGCGGGTGGTCGACGTCCTGGAAATCGGGTTGGTGCACGGTCAGAAGGTCGAAACCTGGGAACAGCGCGCCGAAGAGCTGCGGCACTCGTTCCGGGCGTTGGGGCTGCGCGTGCGGCACACCGCCTCGGGGCGGGTGCGGGTGGAGGTCATCCACACCGACATCCTGCGTAAACCGATCCCGCTGCCCAGAGTCCCTGGTGGCCCGAATTCGGTTGACCTGCAAGCGGTTACGGTCGGGATCACCCAGTTGGGGCAGCCGTGGCAGCTGGAATTGCTGGGTACTCACGTCCTGTGTGGCGGCGAGACCGGTGCGGGCAAAGGGTCGGTGGCGTGGTCGATCATCGCGGGCCTGGGGCCTGCCATCGCGGCCGGCATCGTGGTGGTGTGGTGTATCGATCCTAAAGGTGGGGCTGAAATGGGGTACGGGATGGGCTGGTTCGACCGGTTCGCCTACGACAACAGCCAGGGGGCGTTGGAGCTGTTGCGGGAAGCGGCGCGGGTGATGCTGGCCCGGCTGGCGCGCATCCGCCCCAAGCCCGATCGCAAGGTGCATCCCTCGACCGACGAGCCGATGATTCTGCTCATCATCGATGAAGCGGCGTCGCTGACCGAGTATTACGCCGACCGGAAGGTCAAGGAAGAGATCGAGCGCCTGTTGGGGCTGATCTTGAACATGGGCCGCGCGGCGGGCGTGGTGGTCGTCGGGTTCGTGCAGGACCCAAGTAAGGAGGTAAATCGCCTCCGTCAGCGGTACC
>CBJNFW010000086.1:0-28322 GCA_966435935.1 uncultured Nocardia sp. | reverse complement strand
AGCCGCAGGCTACCGGCTGTGTCTCACTCAAAGTAAGCGGCATTGGGCCTAGCCCTGGAACCCGCGTTGCACCCGGTCTGCGCCCGATACGCAACCTCTTCGTGTCCGATGCTCGGCGGACTGATGCCACAACATCGGGCCCATCCACCGGCGGCTCGCATACAGCCCTGTGGTGATGACACCTGCCACTGCCGCATATGGGCGCCGGTAGTCCCCAGCCCTCACCAAGGCCATCCGGCCGAGGCCTGGTACAGCGCACGGATCAACCGCAGCGACTATCAGATCATCCACAAACCCGCAGACGACCGCAATCCTGCGCTCACCGGAATCAACATCCACGACAACCGGATCCGCCGCGTTCGCCAGATCCGCGCCGCCGTCGGCCCCGAGGCAGACCAGCGCACCTTTCTCGACGGCCTGATCGCCTGGCAAGCCATGAACCGGCTGGTCAAAGGGTCCTGACCGGATAGGCGACATCCGGCAGCCTGCTTCGACGAACAGCCGCAGCTGCCCTCGCACAACTCACTCCGGCCCCGCTCCGGGACGCGCGGCTGGCCTGACCCGATCCGGAATCACCGAACGTTTCTCCGGCTATCGCCGCACACAGAAAGGTCATCCCGAATGCTCCCCAAGGTCGGTGACCGGGTTCGAATGACCGGCATCATGCCCAACGATCCCGAGCCCCTCGACATCGGCGACCAGGGCACCGTCACCAACGTCGGTGCCCCTACCGGTGGCCGAAGGCAGATCTTCGTCGACTGGGACAACGGCCGGGCCTGATCTTGCTCGAGACGGACCCTTACGAAGTGTTGTAACCCGTTTCCTACCGACCTCCGACAGGCCCGACACAGTCGCTACCGGCCCGTCCATCTCCCGCACAGGAATCCAATGAAGACGATCGTTGTGCACTGGCGCGAGGCCAGCCATCACTCCGCCACGATAACCGTGCCCGACGAGTTCGATCTCGCGGACCATGACGCACTCGAACAAGCCGTCCACGAGGTAGCACACGAAACATGGCAGTCTGGACATTCCTTCGACTTCCACGCCACACCAACAGATCGAAGGAGTAATGCCCATGAATCGCATTGATCTGCAAATCGGCGACCGGGTACGGCTGGAGATGCCGTGGTCGGAGGTGATGATGCATCTGCGGCTCGCCGGGTCGAACGTCGTGGTCGAAGTCCTGGATGACGGCGTTCAACTGCTGCTGGAGGACGGAACGAAGCTCTCGTTCCCGGTGACGTGGGCCGAGGCTGGGATCTACACGGACACCTCCGGACCATACGCCTACGGTGGGCACCTGGTCGGCGGCCCCAACTGCACCCGCGTGTTCTTCGCGTTCACCCAGAAATGGGCCGATACAGACCCGGTCACCGCGGTATTCATCGATCACGTCGCAGTTGACTCCCCGTGTCCGCAAGGCGTGCGGCTGGGAGCGTATGCGCATGTGGGACAGCATGTTCAGGTGTGCTGGCAGTGGATGCACGAACAGCCCGCAGCCACGCCTGAGCAGTACGCGCCGCTGCTGCGAGAGTTGACAGCCCAGGGCATCCGGGCCGCAGTGGTCGATTCGTTCGACCGCGCGCAGGTGCATCGTGGCTGATTCGCTCGTCGGCTGGGACTTTCATACCACGCTGTCGCAGCTACCGCTGTTGAGGATCGGCAAGAACTTCCCGGCCTTGCCCATGGCGACCCAGGATCACAGCCGAACAGACGTGTGGCAGCCGTGAATACAGTGGATCTCAAACACGCCGACCACGGCGTGGTCGCCATCGCCCGCGAGGATCTGAACGTTGTCATCGATCCACCGCTGCCACCGGACGCTGGGCACCCGTGAACCGCTCACCCGACCGAGCCCTGTTCGACCTTCCAGCCCCGGCCACTACGGGAACCGCTCTCGGCGAGATGCCATACTGTTGGTCTTACGGCATGGGAGTCGAGAGCACTGCGGGAATCGTGCGCACTCTCCTGGATCCCGACTTCCGGTCGCCGCACCTGCGTAAGGACCTGTCCAACCTGATCGTCGCCACTGCCCAGACCGGCGACGAATGGCACAGTCTCGGAGAGCTCGTGGCCCAGCATGTCTTGCCGCTGCTTCGTCGATTCGACATCCGCACAGTCGAAGTCGCGCGCGCCGGACCCCTCCAGGAGGACGGCATCGTCCTGCTGCAGGACACCCGTCACCCCGAACGCATGCACCTCGACCCGGTCGAGTCAGGATTCTTCGCCCTCAGCGAAGAACACCGCGGCAACGGAGTGATGCCCGCCCTGGGCAACAGGCGATGTTCACAGAAAGCCAAAGGCTGGCCACTGGACACCTGGCGTACGGGCGCATTGGGCGATCGCCCCTACCTGCATGCGATCGGGTACAACGCCGACGAGCACAGCCGCATCCGTAACGACTCCTCCATCACTCTCGGCGGCCGCCGCCACCCGGTCTACCCCCTGCACGCCGCCGGATGGAACCGCCAGCGGTGCTCGGACTATCTCGAATCGGTCTTCGGCGTGATCTGGCCCAAATCCGCGTGCCGCCAATGCTGTTTCGTCTCGCGCTGCGGCTGGCCCGAACAGCTCGACCGCTTCCGGCACGCTCCGCAGGAAAGCTTCCCCCACGTCGTGGACGAATACGTATGTCGGGCGCTGAACCGCAACACCCCGCTGTTCGGGCGAGCGGGCACCCTCACCGACCGGCTCGCCGAAGGTGGAGCGACCGAGGTGATACAGATGGCCGAGCAGTACATGGACACCGTCCCGTGGGCGGTATACCGCGTCCGGCGAGTGTATTTCGCGCGGGCGACCGCGTGGCGCTCGATCGACATCCTGCGCCGCGGACCCCGTCCGGCCATGGGCGATCTGCTGTCCTCACTCGCCACCACTATCGGGGTACCAGTACTCACCGAAGGCCCGCACACACGGCTGTGGCTCGCCAAGCACGAGCCCACCGACGCGTATCCGCATGTCGAGCAGTTCTACGTCACCGCGCCGGCATCGGTGCATGCCAAGCAAAGATCCCGGTTCGATATTCACTGGGCCGCATGGGTTCCCGACCGTGTACGGGCTCTGGCCCTGGACGCCTCGGATTACCTCGACACCACCGCCGCACCGATCAACGCACTCACCGCCGCGTAGCCACCCGCTCCCCGCGCGGGACGCGCACGGTCTCTGCATCCAGAGACTATCTCTGCCCTGCAATAGTTTTCAGGCAACCACTCATCGCCGCCTGGCGAAAGGTCCTATCCCCGCTGCGCAAGTCCAGATGGCCGATCCCGCCTCTCGGCTACCTCAGTGCCGCCTGAACAAGGCGGTGTGCATCCGCACTCCACTGAGCCGACATCTCGCGGTCGACCGTTGCCGATCAGCCATGTCGGGCCCGATCCGACCAGCCGGGACGGTCCCGGACGCCTGTCGATACCCCGGCATCGAAGGAGAATCGAATTGCGATCACTACCCTCGATGGTGCGAGACCGACTGCGTACCATCGTTTTCCGCATCTACGCCTACTTCGGCACCGCACCCGCCAGGCCGCACTATGTGGAGCGTGCGAGCCTGCTGGTCGTCCTAGCGGCCATCTTCCCGGCAGTCATCGCCTACAACGATCCCAGTCCCCGCATGCGCCACTGGGCCGTGCTCTACATCCGCACCCCAACAGGACCGATCTGCTACCACGTCCATCACCACGACGTGTGGATATTCCGGGCCGCCGGGGTGCCAATCGTGGCCGCCGACGATCCCCGTGCAGTGTGGGATCACAGTACCCAAGAGGTACACAACCAGCGACTGCAGGACCTCGCCCGCGAAATCACCCGCCGACGGATCATCCTGAGCACTCGCACCGACACCCGCAGCCTCGACCCTGGTCCATCGCGTTCCGGACATCTGGCCGTATGGGTGGTCAGCCAGCAGCCCGGTGTCGCCTTTGACCTCGACACCGATATTCGCCTGAGTAACGGCGTGCGGATCGTGGTCAGTCAGGACGCGTTCGTGGTTTCCACCACCGACGGCCGTTCGATCTCGTTTCTCGAAAACATCAATATCGACGCTCTCCAGAGGTACATAGATCTCGAACTGCGCCGAGACTGACGCACGGCCTCTGAACACACTGCACACCGCACCCGAAGCGGAATTCGCCTTGCGCCAGGTATCCCTGTGCACCGCAATCGAAATGGCGCTTGGCTGAAGGCGCTGCTCCGTTCGGCCGCTGGCGGTCATCGGCATCGAAGCCAGGTTCGTGCTGCGTGTCTCCTGGACCTCCGCTGCGGTTACCCGCAGCTGTTCCCGCACTTCTTACCGAAATTGGAACTGTATGAGTTTCTTTCACAACCTACCTCACTGGGCGTTGCTGCCCATCGGTATCGGCCTGCTGGCAATCGCGGCCGGAGCCGAGCTCATCAACGAACGCCTCCTCGAGAACGATTTGGCGATCCTGGACTTTGCGGCCGCATTCCTGGCACTCGCCGGAATCTCGGCCCTGGCCGCCTGGCTCCTCTGAGAAGGACACTCTCGGCAATAGTCTCTGCCACAGCACTTCTCGACTATCCGCTGACCTCCCCCAGCGCAAGAGGCATACCGCCGGTTCTCACGCGGTCTCCTGGCCGTGACCACCTCGCCGACCCGAAAGCCTTGCGATCCGGTGCGTCACCGCCGTGTCCTCTGAATGTGCTGGGCGCCAACGTATCTGAATTCCATCCCTGTCTCGGCATCTACTCGCCGAACTCACCCAGCCTTCGGCGGCTGATGTCGCCGGGGGTCTATTCCGCTGTGCCCCCCTGTTTTTCGGTCTCGGTACCGCATGAAGGAGATTCATCATGACCGCCACGTACACGACCTCCGCCGCCAGCGGTTCGGGCCTCGGCGAGTTCTCGCAAGGGCTTCCGCTGGCGGTGTTCAAGCAGGTCACCGACCTCGCCGGACTGGTCCACGGCCAGGTGTCCTTCGGCAACCGTGCCACGGTCTTCGCCGTCGGCGTCCTGGACACCCGCACCGCACACCCTTCACCTGCGCCCATCCGGGCCTGGCAGCAGCAACCGATCATCGACGCGGACCGTGCGGTGGTCGTGGTGATCCGTGATCGCACCGACAGCCCCCTTCCTAAGGTGGACCTCGAGACCGTCGCGCTCACTCTCACCGGCGTGACCCGTCACAAGCACCTCACCGCCACCGACGAATTCGCCGGCACCGCCGATCCGGCGTTCCGAGCCGTATTCGAACACCTCGGCATTCCCGTCTTCGGCCCGCTGCCTCTGCGAAGCCCGAACAGACATCCCTGACCCAGCGAATCTCTCCGATCCCCTACTGGCAACAGCCCCACCCCCACCGCGGCCCCACCTCACCTGCAGGGTGTCCGCACCCCTCTCCCGCACCGGCAACGCCACGACACGCGTGGCGCCGCCGCGCGCTCGGCTTCCCTCGGGGCCTCAGCGCCCACTGCCCGCGCGCTGTCTGCGCGCGGAAGCACCCGCGCCGCTCGCATCCCATACCAGGACATGCCAGCGCCATCAATCATCCACCTGCACAACAGGTCTCGGCTCGCCGCACTCCCAAGTGATCTGTGCGCCGAGCCGGGCTGTGCGTGCCCAACGAAAGGCAGGCTCCTTTGACTGCGGTTCTCGAACACCCCACGCCGGTCGAGCAGATCGACCACGATCTCGACAGCGCCCCCGAACCCGACGCGACGGCACCGGACACCACCGCCGACACCTCGGCAGACCAGCCACAACGCCCGAAACACGGGGACTCGGCCGGTGAGTACCTGTGGCTGGACCCGCACAAGCTCACACCCGCTCCCAACAGGGAAACCAAGCCCGCCAGCGACACTTTCGACAAATCCATCGCCAAGTACGGGAACTTTCTCCCGCTCATCACTCGCCGGACCGGCCCGGACGCCTACGAAGTACACGACGGCTGGCACCGGACGCTCTCGCTACGGAAGACCGACTGGCTGGCCGGGTGCATTGTGCTGCCGGAGAATGCCAGCCAGGCCGACATCGATCGTGAGATCGAACGCATCGCTCGCCAGTTCGTCACCGGTGGCCAGCGGTTCGACCAGTCCGAAAAGGACCGGTACGGTGCCGCGAAACAGATCCTCGATCTCGGCGTGACGATCAAGAACACCGCCGAACTCCTGGTCGGAATGCCGGTCAAGGAAATCCGTGCGGTCAAGAAGGTATCGGCGTCGCCGAACGTGGAACAGGTCCACCACGACGGTGGACTCGATCTTCTTCAGGCCCAGCAGGTATCCGACACGTTCGGCGACGACCGCGAGATCGCCAATATATTGGCTGCAGCCGCCGCGGAGCACATGTTCGAGCACCGTTTCCAGCAGCTGATCCGCGAGCGCGCAGAACGCGATGCCGCCAAACAGGCCGAAGCAGAGGCTCAAGCGACGCGCGAACGTCTGCAGGACGCCTACGAACAGGCGGTCCGCGAGTTCACCGAGCGTGGCTTCATCGTCCTGGACGAGCCCGAACCCGAGGACGGCGACCCGTACCCGCAGCTGTCGGACCTGGTCACCGCGAGCAGGGACGCGCCCACCGCGAGCGGGGACGCGCCCACCGCGCAAGACATCACCAGCCCGCAGAATTTCGCGGTCCGCCTGGTGCAGGAGGTCCGCCGGGGTGAGGACAACGAACTGATCGACCTCGCCGAGGTGGATGAGCTCACCGCGCAACATCCGCACGAGCCCGCCGCCGAGGGCTATTACCACGCCAGCGACGTGATCGTGCACGAGGCGTTCGTCCCGATCTACTACTGCCTCGATCTCGAGGCTGAGGGCTTCGCACTCGCCGATCCCGACGACGGCAATGTCTTCCACGACGATGCCGACGTCTCCCAGAACGACAGCGAAGTCTCCCAAGAGGACGCCGATCAGGCCGCTGCGCGTCGGGCGGAGCAGATCGCGCGCCAGCATGAGGAGGAGCGGAAGCGAGCGGAGGATGCCGCCGAGCGTGCGCGCCAGATCAAGCGCGCGACCGCGCTGAACACCATGGTGCGCGATGCGACCGAGGTGCGCCGGCAACAGGTGAGCAAGATGTTGTTCGGTGGTAACAGGAGGGTTCCCGAAGGAGCCTGGGAGCTGATCGGAAAGGTGGTCCAGCATCCCGAAATGCTCGATCGGTACCACGCCAAGATCCTGGTGCACGATCTGGCGGCCAAGGTTCCAAACGCGCCCCAGAGCAAGGGCATCACCGCCCGTGACAACCACGGCGCGCTGCGCACCTTGGCGCGCGTGGTCGCCGCACTCGAAGCACACCTGCAGCCCACCGAGAACAGCACCGGCGGCGCCGATGCCTGGCGGCGCCCGAGCTCGTTCTACAAGGACTACTTCGAATTCCTGCGCAAGGCCATCAAATACGCGCCCGCACCGATCGAGCGCATGCTCGCCGGTGAACTCACCATCGAGCAGGTACTCGACGAACCCGCCCCGGCCCCCACGAATTCCGACGCCACCCCCGACGACACCGACGACACGGCGACCGCCGCAGAGCCAGTCTCCGAACAGGGCGTCCCGGACCACAACGGTGCTCTGGGCGATGACGCCGGACCGGCTGCCGACCACGACGACTGAACTGAGGATGGCCGTCTCGCCGAGGCGGGGCGGCCATCCGCGGCCGCACTCACCATCGCCGTGTTCGTGTGACATTCTCCGCCCCTTCGATTTTCGTCTCGGGACACACTGTGTCCACTGGTTGTGGACGGTGCCGCAGACCCCGCTGTTCGTGTCCGACCGCCGACTACGCCGTTACCGTGCTCTCCGACCGGCCCTGGCACCTGTGGCGATCGATAGTGGCGGATTCTCCGAGCTTCAGATACACGGCAGCTGGCGACACGGTCCTTCCCCCGCCGAGTATGTATCCCGCGCACGCCGATACGTCGAACAGATCGGCACTGTCGACTGGATCGCTCAACAAGACTGGCTTTGCGAGCCCGCGGTCCGCCTCGGCGGCAGAATCGGCCGCCTGCATTTCGCCGGAACCGGTTTGACGGTGCGCGAGCATCAACGGCGCACCGTCGCGAACTTCCTGCGTCTGCGTGAACTCGGCCCGGACCTGCCGATGGTGCCGGTCCTGCAGGGCTGGCATCCACACGAATACGTCAACTGCGCCAGACTATTCCGCTTAGCAGGGGTGGACCTCGCGGCCGAACCGATCGTCGGCGTGGGATCGGTATGCCGGCGCCAACACACGCACCAGATCCAGGACGTCGTCACCGCAATCCGCACGGAGGCCCCCTCGATCTCCCTGCATCTGTTCGGCGCGTCAAAGCAGCAGGCATCGCCCGGGTCGGCGCACAGATCCGCAGCGCAGATTCGATGGCGTGGTCCTACGCAGCTCGCCACCAGCCACCGCTACCGGGCTGCACACACCGCAGCTGCTCCAGCTGCCCCCGCTACGCCTTGCGGTGGCGCCGATCGGTCCTTCTCACCGCCCAGCGCACCACAGTCTCGACCAACCAACGCCGCACCCCAGGCATGCCCTGCCCCATACACCGGCACACGCCGGATGCCAGAGCCGCGTGACCGGACGAGAAGTCCAGCCGATGCTGGCGCGGATGCGTTGTCCATCAGTGCTCTCTCTAATCCTGTTGCCCGACAACATTCCTCAAAGAAGGACCGCCTATGACGATCCAATTCAAGCCGATTCCGCCCGACCTGTACAAGAGTGTCGAGGCCGAGGCGGGCACCATCCTGCCGCCGTTGAAAGGCCGTCACAAAAGGGCGACCGAGCAGTTCGACCCGGATTGGGAGTTCCTGTTGACCGGTCGCGCGTCGAAGGCCGCGGTCGTGGCGTGTGTGAGCAACAGCCAGGTCGATGTGCCCGAGCGGATCTGGCCCAGGATCGTGGAAATCTATTGCCCGCAAGCGTGGGCGCTGCTCACCGCAGCAGGCGTCTCGTTCGAGGCATGGCGGGTCGGGGAGAGCCCGGCGGGTGTCGGCAGCGCGGTGTCCGCGATGGCCAACGTCGAATTGGATGGTTATGCGGTGTTCGCCGTGATGGACATCGGCGCGATGCAGGACCATCTCATCGAGGTGTTCGGACAGCATCCCCGCTTCGCGTAGATCCCTGGCAGTTCGCCGCTCCCGCAACATGACACCGGCGAAGCGCTCGACGCCCCGGTGCCCGCGGCACCGCCCCGACCTCATCGCTTCGCCTGTCGGCGACATCGTCTTGTACGGCCGCGTGCTGATGGCGGTAGGCACTCGTGAAATCCCCTGTCCCGCTTGTGTTCTGTAGTCCCCTTCTGTTCAGGAGTTGTTATGACCGTTGCTGTTTCCTCGCCGCCGTCGCGTTCGGCGACACCACCTCTCTCGGCCGATGCCGCGATGCGTGCGATTGTGTCCGAGCTGTCGGACAGTTTCTTCGAACGCGGCGAGGTGGTGCGCGCGATCGTCGTGGCCATGCTGGCGCGTCAGCATTCGTTTCTGCTGGGCCCGCCGGGCACCGGCAAGTCCCAGTTGTGCCGTGCATTGACCGAACGCATCACCGGAGCGCGCCGGTGGGAAATCCAGCTGTCCAAGTTCACCTCACCGACGAAGATGTTCGGGCCGGTCGATGTCGCCGCACTCACCAACGGGCAGTACCGGCAGATTTTCGACGGCCGCGCGACCACCGCGCACATCGCGTTCGTCGACGAGATTTTCAAGTGCGGTGTCGGCGCGCTGAATGAAACCCTCGCCTGGCTCAACGAACGCCGCTACTACCCCGAAGCCGGCGGAGATCCGATCGAGTGCCCGCTCATCGCCGCGGTCACCGCCTCGAACGAGTTGCCCGACGGCGAGGAAACCGCCGCGATCTGGGACCGGCTCAGCGTCCGGATCCAAGTGGACTACCTCGCAGACGATTCCGCTTTCGCCGGCCTGCTCAAGGCCGACGCTGCGGGAGCGGCTCCGGCGACCACGGTGGACCTGGATGTGCTGCAGCACGCAGTACTGGTCGAGGTACCCGCGGTGCGGGTGCCCGACGGGGTCCTGGACACGATCGTCACGCTGCGCGGAACGCTGCGCGCCGATGGAGTCACCGTATCGGACCGGCGCTGGAAGCAGAGCGTGCAGTTGTTGCAGGCCTCAGCGTGGCTCGCGGGCCGTGACAGCGTCGACGACACCGACCTCACGATCCTGTCGCACGTGTTGTGGTCCACACTCACCGAACGCCAGACGGTCTTCAACCAAGTCCAGGACCTGATCAATCCCGACCACCGCGAAGCGATGGACATCGAGGAGACGATCACCGACATCGCCCGCGAGTTCGACCAGAAGCGTTCTTCGCTGCAGCCCAGCGCGCTGTATGACTGGGTGATCCAGGAAGCCAACAGCAAGCTCAACACCCTGCGAGTCCAGCTGGCGGACATGAAAACCCGCGCCACCACCGCCGGGCGGGCCACCGCCGCGATCGACCGGATCGAGGCCTTGCGCGAGGAATTGCACGCGCGCATCAAGTTCGTGGTGTTCAACCCCGACGCCACCACGGCCCCTGGGACCACGGCGTGAGTGGGCCGCAAGCCCCGACCACCAGGGTGAGGGACATCGCCGTGCGTGCGGCACGCTGGCTCGGGCTGGGGCAACCGCGCCCACGGCACCACAATGTCGTCGCCGGTGATCGTATGGACGAGCACACCTGGTCCCAGACCCGCGACGAGGCGCCGGCCCTGACCGCGCTCGAGCAGCAGATCAGCCAAACCCACACGCACGCAGCGGATCTGCTGCAAGATCTGTTCCTGCTGGCCTACAAGGTCCAGCCACGCCTCCGCGACACCGACGAGATCGAGGTGTCCCGGTTGCCCAATCGCGCTGTGGTGTCCACCATCGCCGCCACACCCGAGTTCCAGACTCTACGTCGGCACACGGTCGGCGACCGGTACGCCGCCGCGATGGCGGTCCTCGCACAGGCCCAGGCCCTGCAACAACAGCCCGACGATGACGACGCTGCCCAACAGGCCGCACAGGACGCCGAGCAGCACAACCAGCAAGCCGACGCTGCGGCCCAGGCAGTCGCTGCGGCCCTCGATGCCGCCACGAAAGGCTGCGGCGAGGACGATCCTGTCCAGGACGCTGCGGTCGATGCCCTCGACCAAGCGATCCAGCACGCCGACACCGCCGCGCAGCAAGCAGCCGACGCCGTTGCCGCCGCGCAGAAAGCTGCTGAGGACGCCGCCGCCGCGCGTCGCGCCCGCTTGCGGGCTGGCGCGCAGCAGGCCGCGGGCGCCGCGGCCGACGACCAGGCACTCATGGCCGCGTGGAACATCACGCCGGAACGGTTGCGGGGCATGTCATTCGACGAGCGGACCGCTTTGGCGCAGCAGCTGCGGTCCGGTCGGCTCGGCGAGTTCGCCGATCTGATCGGCCGGTTCCGGTTGATGGCCGCGGGCAAGTCCGCTCGCCGCAGCGTCCACGGTCAGGACGAAGTGGTGGGTGTGACCCTCGGAGACGACCTGTCACGCCTGCTGCCGGCCGAGTTGGCCGCGGTCGGGGTTCCCGCGTTGCGCGCGGTGTTCGCCGCCCGCTTCGCCGAGCAACAGCTCATGATGTACGAGACCACCGGCGAGCAGCCCGAAGGCCGCGGCGCGATCATCGCGCTCATCGACTGCTCCTCCTCCATGACCGCCCAGCACTCAGGCCCCGCCGGACGATCGGTCACTCGTGAGGCATGGGCCAAAGCCTGCGGGCTGGCACTGCTGGATCAGGCCCGCCGCCAGCACCGCGACTTCGTCGCGATCCTGTTCTCCAACGCCGAGGACATCGACGTCTTCCGGTTCCCCGCCGCCGAAGAGCCGCTACTCGAGCGGGTTCTGGAGTTCGCGGACTCCTTCGCGGGCAATCTCACCGACTTCCAAACCCCCCTGGATCGCGCTGCGGACATCCTCGCCGACCAGTACAACCGTGACGGCACCGCGCGCGGTGACATCGTGCTGATCACCGACGGCGAAGCCGGCGTCGACGACGACTGGCTCACACAGTGGCGGGAGCGCAAGGCCCGCTTGGCGTTTCGCGTCTTCGGCATCGCCATCCGCACGAGTCGGACCACAACCCTGACCACCCTGGCCGACCATCTCACCGTCGTCGACGACCTCGCACCCGCGGCGGCGGAAAACCTGTTCACCCTCGTCTAACCCGATAAGGACCACCATGACCGCTCTCGCGCCAACCTCCCCGGCAACCAGCCCCGCCGCCCGCGACACGCTGTCCCGCTACGCCGACCGGACCGGTCATGGCCCAGTCCTGGGTTACCTCGTGGTCTACAGCGTCTACGGCGGCGAAATCACCCTGTCCGACGCGACCGCGCAATTCGAGCAGATGCGACGGGACAAATCCATTCTCCCCCGGCCGTTGCGCGCCGATGACGCGGTCTTGCGCGTCACCGGCGCCGATGGTGTCCGCGACTACTACAACCTGGACCGCCTCGACACCGATGCCACACCCGCGCACCTCGCGACCACCCCAGCCGGACCCGTACGCACGGCCAGCCTGATGATCCGCCCCGTCAGCCGCGACTCCTCGAGCATCGTGCGGCACATCGTTCGCGAACTCCGCGACGAAACCACCAAAACACTCAGCTACAAAGAGCATTTGGGCGACGTCACCTTCGAACGCCGCAGCGGAACACACGGTGCCGGCCAGATGGTGATCCGCCTCGACTACACCGCGGTCACCGCTCTGTCGGCCGCCGAGCAGACACGTGTGCACGCCCTGGTGCAGGCTGTGCGGGACCGGTATGACTGGCAGTGCGTGTATCTCGGTGCCGACCGCATCCGGACGCTGCTCCTGGACTACATGCGCCGCCTCGAAGCGGTCCCCGTACGGCCTTCCGGCGGAGTGTATTTCGTCACTTCCGAGCACACCGCTACCCTCGAAGGACTACACGATTTCGTCGCCGGAATCGGCGGGCACAGCATGTTCGCCCGCATCCCGCTGGCCGACGAAGCCGAAATGCGGGAAATGATCATCCGCTCGTTCACCGATAACGCCAGCAACGCGCTGAAGAAACTGTCCATGGACATCATCGAGGCCCAACAGAAGGGCGTCAGCCACGACAAATGCAAGGTCCTCCTCGACCGGTTTCGTGCGCTCAAACACCAGACCAAGCGCTACTCCGAGCGTTTGCACACCAGCTTGGACGAGACGGGTTCCTCCCTCGACCTGGTCGAAGACCAGCTCACCAACCTGCTGCAGGCACGGTGATCCTCGGGGTGCTACGCCCACTCCCGCATCGCAGCCGCGGGCCCGATGCTGGTGACGGCACGACGAGGGCACACCCCCCACAGCTCGCGATCTGTCTAGCCGCGTTGTGGTCACTACGCGTATGGGTTCTGAGCCCTGCGCGCCCGGGAAGGTATTGCAACGATGTCCAGTTCGCTCTATCGGTCGGCGGACGAGGTCGACGAAACCGGTTCTGCGGATACATTTTCCGGTCGCCCGGTGGATCACTCCGGTCGCCTTGCCCGGGCTGCGCTGGTCGCCGCCGCGCGGGGGTTCCCGGTGTTTCCGCTGTGGCCGGGATCCAAGCGCCCGATCGAGAAAGGGTGGCAATTCCGCGCCACGACCGAGCGCAGCATCATCCTCGAACGGTGGCGGGCACTGCCCTACAACATCGGAATCGCCTGCGGCAACGGCCTGTATGTCATAGACCTGGATTCCGGTCGCGGTCAAACCCCTCCACCGGGCTGGGCAGGCGCCAGCCATGGGCGTGAGGTTCTGGCCCGGGTCGCCGCGGCGGCCGGACAGTGCGCCCCCGGCCCTACCTATCGCGTGCTCACACCCTCGGGTGGGGAGCACCTGTACTTCGCCGCGCCGCGAAATCCTCCGCTGCGCAACACCGCTGGTCGGCTCGGTTGGCGGGTGGATACCCGCGGTAGTGGCGGGTTCGTGGTCGGTGCCGGGTCGGTCTTGCCCACCGGTATCTACCGCCTCGTCGACGACACGCCGCCCGCACCGTTGCCCGAATGACTGATCACGCGCCTGAGCGCCACCTCGTCGACCGCGCCGCCGCTGTCGTCCACCCTCGCGGTCGCCCGCCCCTCGGCATACACTGCGGCCGCGCTCGACCGCACCTACCGGCTCGTCCACGACGCGCTGCCAGGCCAGCGCCACACCGCGCTCGTGTACGCGGCCGCGTCGCTGGGACGGCTCGTCGGGATCGGCCTGCTGACACATCCCCAGGCCGAACAGCACCTGCACGCCGCGGCCGAGCACCACATCGGCGTCGACAGGTTCACCCTCGCCGAGGCGAATCGCACCATCACCGACGGCCTCGCCTTCGGAGCCCGGCACACCCCCGTGAATCCAGCGCCCCCGGCACCGGCCCGCAGGCGCTGAGCACGCGGCCAGCCCACTCCACGGCTGGCTGCGGCGGTGATGCGGCTCCGTATCGTACCCCGCCGCGCCTCAACTGCCCTGGGCTCCGCCCTTTCGACTCGATGAGGAGTTGTCATGTCCACCCCGTCTTTCGAGGTCCGTCGTGCGTTGACCGAGACCGAATTCCGTGCGCTCGCCGATCGGATCGACAACGCCGCGTCACTGTCGGAGTTGACCGATATAGCAGTCCGCGGTCTGTTCGACACGTTGCTCGCCGACACGCCCCGGCGGTTCGCCGACTTCGACGATGATCACCGGCTCGATCCCCGGCAATTCGCGATTCCCACCACCCAATGGGAAGCGCTGTCTGCTGCGGTCACCTCCCGGGCCGACCAATGGAGCGCAGCCACCGCAATCCTGTTGCAGTTGGGCAATATCTGGCCGAGCACCTTCGACGATCAGGCCGCGCCCGTACCCCAGCTGACCCTCACCGACCGCCGCCCGGACCAGTTCGAGATCCACCTCAGCCGCGAGGCCGCCGACGAGATCGCCAACTGTGAAGTGCATTTGTCGTCGCTGGCCAACTTCTACGGCCCCACTTCCGCTCATTACCTTGCCGCGCTGCGCAGTTGGCACCGCCTGATGAGCGGGTTGTTCGCCACCCGCCGGGGCGCGAACACCACAGTGACCCGGGACGGTCACCTGTCGCTGCTGGTCATCTGTGACCGGCTGACCTACGCCGTCATATTCCACGGTCGGCCCCGCACCTGCACCGACCCTGCCTGCCACGCCACCGCTTCGAACGACGGAACGTGGCGCAAGCCGTACGGCAACGCCTCGATCCGCGACCACACCCACACGCCGAGCTATCCGTTCGACGCCCCGCAGCCCGGCGACTGGTCGGCCCATTCCTAGATCGCCGCTCCCGCCACCGCAAAGGATCTGCCCGGATGCCCTACGCGCACACGTTGTCGATTGCCCTGCGCGGCACAGCCGCTCACGTCGTCACTATCGAGGTCGCCCGTGACGACGGTCTGCCCAGCATCACCGCTGTGACCCCGCCCGAGCACCCCAACCTGGAAATCCGCGATCGGGTGCGCGCGGCCATCACCACCGCGGTCCCGGGTGCCGGGTGGCCGCGCGACCGGGTCACGATCGCCTCATCGCCACCGGAGGTTCCGCTCACCTCCGCTCAGGATCTTGCTGTGGCGGTCGCTGTCCTCACCGCCGAAGGCCTCGCGGCGCGCGGCGACTCGGTGGCGTTCGTCGCCGAGGTAGGGCTCGACGGTCGGCTGCAATCGACTCGCGGCATCCTGGCCGCGGTTCTGGGTGCACGCGCCGCGGGGATCGGCACCGTGGTCGTCGCCGACACCGCGCTGGCGCACCTGAGCGTCGTCGACGGCATCACCGTCCTGGGCGCCCCCGACCTGAACACGGTCGTGGGCCGGCTGTTCGACCGGACACCGCTCACCCGCACCCCGGACACGCAGCCCCCGGATGCCCCTGAGCAGGTCCCGGCCGCCTTCACCGCCCTCGCGGGGCACGAGTCCGCTCGGCGCGCCGTCGAAGCCGCTGCGGCAGGCGGGCACCACGTCGGGCTCATCGGGCCGGTCGGCTCGGGGAAAACGCTTCTCGCGCAGACTCTTCCCGCACTCCTGCCCGCACTGTCCCACGATGACGCGCTCGAGGTCGCCGCGATCCACTCCTTGCGCTGGCGTCCCGAGCCGCCGGCGCGAGCCATCACCGGCCGGGTTCCGTTCGTCACTGCTCATCACAGCACCTCGGTGCGCGCCCTGATCGGCGGCGGAACCCGGGAGATCTATCCGGGATACCTGACTCTGGCCCATCACGGCGTGCTGTTCCTGGATGAAGCGAACGAATTCCCAAGCGCCACATGGGAAATGCTGCGCTCGCCGCTGGACGAGCAGGAAGTGCGCATCGCCCGCGTTGACGGAACCGTCCGCTTTCCCGCGTCGTTCCAGCTGGTGGTCGCGATCACCGAACCCGCGAGCAACGCTCCACGCTCACGCTGCGCGTTCACACCGATCCGTCCTGCGCTCCGCAATGCCGGGCCGGTGATGGACCGAATCGACCTGTGGGCCACCGTCTCGCCACGCGCGCGCTCGCGCGGCGGCGCCATCGATGGCGACCGCTACATCGCGACTGCCCGCGACCGGGTTCTCGCCGCTCGGGAACGCACCACCGCACGGTGGGGCGGGTACGGCATCACCACCAATGCCGCTGTCACCGCAGAAGTGTTGCGCGAGTACCCGTTTCCGGATCAGGTGGAGTTGCCGATCGATACCGCGGTCCGCGTCGGTGCCCTCTCGCTGCGTGGCGCCGACCGGGTCCGCCGCCTGGCCTGGACCCTCGCCGACCTGTCCGGCCGCGACATCCCCGGCGACACCGACGTTCGCACAGCACTGAACCTGCGGCAGGGGCGAGGGCACTAGTGGGCGGACAGCAGCAGCGGGCCACGTCAAAGCCGATGTCGCAGACGCCGTTACGTCGTTCAGCGTTCTCGACGATCATTCACGCAATCCACGCCGATATGGTTTCGGGTGATCTGTCCTGGGACATCGGATCTCTCACCGACATCAGATCCGCTGGGATCGACCCCGCAACCTATCTCGACCACGATGAGCTGGCTGCGATCTCCGAACGCGACCTCGCTGCGGCACTCGACGAAGTCGACCAATGGATCGCACGCCGGGTGACCTTGGGACCCGACGATGCGCGCTGCTACCACCTCACCAGCATCGAGGGTGACATTCTCACCGCGGACCACAGCCCCAGCGGCGGTCTGTACCTCACCATCGATGGCGTCGGCTGCGGTGACATCACGCTGGACGGCGGCGGTGTCGATGGCCTGATCGCCGGGCTCATCCGGTGGCGAAAAGCCAACCCCGACGCGTGATCCGCTTCGCCATCACTCCTGCGCGAACTTCACACGGCCGCTTCCCCCTCCGCCGGCCAAGCCCCGCCGCATGCCCCCGGCACCGCCCTCGGTCCGGCGCCGAACCCACTGCCCATCCCGTTGACCGGAAAGAAGGTTTCCATGTCCCCAGCTTCTACCACCGCACCTGCCGCGATCTGCGCGACCGATCCTCCGCCCTTCACCGCACATCAGCTACTGGCATGGGGAGTGGCCGACGCGCCACAGGACATGCTCGAGCGGCTCGCGCGCTTCGCTCGGGCCGGGCTTGTTCCCGGCGAGATCCGATTGGTCTGGCATGCCGATCGGTTGAGCGACAACGATTCTGCGGGTCGTTGGGTGTTCGAAGCGACCATCGCCGCTGTTAGTATCATCGGCCGTATTGTCGCCGGGCAGCCCATCGATCTTGTCGAATCGCTGTGGTGGGACGCCAAGGCCCGCCAGTGGGTCGACCACTGGGAGCACCCCGGACCGCCCTCGACGGCCAAGCACCCCCTCAGCGTGGCCACTGCGAGCGGACTGGTTCGTGTCGTCGGTGTCGCCAACTACCATGAGCACGCCGTACACGATCCCGGCGGCCGCCCGGTCGGGCAGTGGGAAACGATGCCCGCTCGCCGGCTCGCCGAATGCGCCGAACTGCACGCGTGGTCGCGCCTTTTCCCCAAATATTTCGCCGGGTTCGAACTGATGAATAGCCCCGCGATCCACACATTTCACGCCGAGGCCGCCCCGAGTGCCACCTTGCGTTCGGTGATCGAGCCGCCGCACGCCCCGAACCCGGCAAGCGAAATCCGCGACGGCCGCGACGAGCCGCTGCCCGAGGGGCCGCATCCGGCTACCGACTCCACGGCGGCTGCCCAGCCTTCGCGCGAGGAAATGGCCAGCGCTCTGGAACTCCACCTGGCCAGAGCATTCGCCGACTCTCGCGAGGCCTGGGCGTGGGTATCGGAGCTCATCGCGCGTGATGTTGCCAGCGTCCGCGAGCTCGATACCGCGGAACTGAGCACCGTCATCGCCGCGGCCAGCAACAACCAGGACCGGATCGCGGCTTAACCGCACCACTTCGAGCCTCACACCCGATTCCACCGCACCCTGCGGTCTGGGTGCGGTGGAATCGTCATCAGCTCGCCGACCGCGGCATCCGCGTCCACCCGACTGGCATCCACCGCACTGCGTGATCGTTACGCGTCAGCTGATGCGGTGGCCGGGGCTGGGTGTGGTGTCCCGTTCTGGCCTTCGGTGGTCGTGTCGTGCTCTAGCCGCTGCGTTTGGGTTTCCGGCGCACCGCTGATGTCTGGTCCTGCATGGTCTCCGGCATGGGGTGGTGTTGGCCGCCGCCCGGGCTTGTTTCGCGCCGGGTCGGGGTCGGTGCCCGAAGGCTGTGAGGCCGCTCGGGCCAGCAGTTGTCTGGCGGCTGCGAGCGGGATCTGTAGTTCCTCGGCTACTTCTTCGGTGTTGCGCACCTCGGCCCGCACCGCGACTGCGGCGTCGGCTTGCTTGATCTGCTCGACAGCGATCGCTTCAGCCGCCTGCTCACGAACCGCGCGGATTCGCTCCTCCAGTGCCGCGACTTGCGCGTCGGTATCAGCGGTGATCGCCTCGATCCGTTCCCAGGCGTCGGTGAACTCTCGCTCTGCTGTTTCTATGCGGCGGCGACGCTCACGCGCAGCCGTGCGCAAGGCGATCCGCCCGTCCTGGCGCGCCTGTAACTTCTTCGCGACCTCGACCGGCCGCCGCCGATTGCCGCGCCGCGCCGACCCGGAACGCTCACTCATGCCGTACTCCTGACTGGATCCAGATGTTTTCCCTGTCGCCAGTCCCCTCATGACCAGGGTAACCAGCACAGCACAGCGCCGTCCCGTCCCACACCGCGAGATCGCAACGCGATCACTTCTTCCGGCCCCGCCCCGGCCGGTTCATTCCGCCCGGCCCAACGCCAGAGCCCGGTAGCCGATCGCCAATGCCCACACGACCGCAGATGCAGTCTCGCTCACCGCTGACGGTCCGGCTGTCATCGGGCACATCTGACACCGCCCGCCCGAGGACCCGCAGCGCCCGAGCACGGAACCGGTGACCGCCGATCATCTTGATACACAGGAGCTTTCGATGCCTACATCCGCGGTAACGTCCTTGCCGGATAGCGACAGTGTCCAGCTTCCGCCGGACCTTCTCGCCGAGCGTGCGCTGGCGTTGTGTGTGCCGTGCCCGTACTGCCGGGCACGGCCCGGGCGTCCCTGCACGATCGCTGACATATACGACCAGCGGCGCGATGCGCGGGTGCAGCATGCGATTCGCACCAATCTGGCCAGGCGTTCGCGGAACACCGTCCGCTCGCTCGCCTCAACAACCGGTGCCGGGCGGGAGGCTGCCGAGCGCGCCGGTCATCGCCCACTCCGGCGAACCAGCTCGGCGTCCGCATCGCACCGAGGGCCGCGCGGTGTCGTCTCGGCTGCTCGTCCGCTGTTGTATCTCGATGTCGACGGCCCGTTGGTGCCGTTCGCGGCCGAGCATCGTCCGCAGGGTTACCAGGGCTTCCGGCTCCCCCCGCGCACTGACACCGACTGTGCACCTGGGTCGGGCGCGGTGCGCCGAGTGTGGTTGCAGCCCGCGCACGGCCCGCAACTGCGGGCGCTGACAGAGATATACGACATGGTGTGGGCCACCGCGTGGCGCCAGGACGCCAACGCATGGATCCGGCCGATACTCGAGCTGCCGCACCTGCCGGTGCTGCCCTGGCCCGGCACCTCCGCCACCTGGTGCGACCCGGTCGCGACGTTTCGCGCGATCGTCGAACATGCCGGGCCCCGTCCCTTCGTCTGGGTCGCCGCCGGCATCGATGACACGGTCCGTGGCCATGCCGACCGCCACGCCGCCGGTAGAGCGTTCGTGCACAGTGTCGATCCCGAGCAAGGTCTGGCCGAGCGCGACTTCATGGTGCTGCACGCGGCCACCCGAATCGTATCCACCACACCCCCGATCGCGGCGTAACCGCCCCGGACCGAACATACGACCCGACACCCCTATCGACCGGTGTCCCGGAAGGTCACGAACCTCCCGTGGGCACCGTTCATGATCGAGGTTTCGCGCCCGCGACCACAGGAACCAGGACCATCGGTCCACGCAGTTTCGGCGGCGGACCACACACGTATGCATCACAGTGGGGTTGTCTCATCGGACCGCGACCGTGGTTGCGTCCCGCACTCCGCACCAACCACCACCAGATTCGCGGCGATCCTGCGCCGGCCAGCCAGCGCGCCCGCGCGACCGCGCAGTACAGCAGGCCCTCACGCACTGCACCGCGGGTCGCACTCGCCCGCCGTGCATCCTCACACCGTGACCGGTGTTGTGCCGGACCGTGGTACCGGCAGGACCTCCACGCCCTGAGACCCGCAACGCCCTTCTACCAGCGAATCAGCGCGGAGAGCGGCACCCGACATCCAAACCGGTTCGCGGGCACGAAGTTTCGTCATCTTCTCATCAGCGGTGATCGCGATGTCGTCTCGGGGGTCTCCGCGTCTCGGAACCGTGTGATCGCGGGTCCGGCCTGTGTCGGTGGATTGCTCATCCACGAACCGCATGCGCGGTGAGAGAGCCGCGCAGCGTGCCTGTGCCGTGGCTGGCCTTCCAGGCGCGTGCGCGCCGTTCCCATCTTCTCCCGACAGGTGAGTTTCATGTGCTACTACCGTTCGGTTCTCGATCCCGTTCCTGGTTCGACCGCCTACCTGGTGAGTGTCCTGTGGGATCACCCTCGTTGCGACAGCGCGATCGTCACGGCGCAGGTCGACCACGACGACGCAGACACCATCGACACCGCGTTGGCCGCCCTGGGCTTCCGGATCGGCGAGCACGAGGGACCCGGGCTGCGGGCGGGCGAGCGGATCGTCACCCGCGACGCCGAACCCAGCTGCTACGACCCCCACACCGGCGGCTGGCACACACACCGCACTGACACCCCTGTCGACGGTTCACGACCGGGCGGATCTGCACACCCTTGCACCCCTGGCTGGTGACCACCCGCATCGGCCCACATTCAGCCTCGAAATATGAACTCCCGCAAACGATTACCTCCCGATCGGAAGGTCTGTTCATGATATGGATCGCGGGTGAGTGGCAAACCACCACCGTCCGTACTCGCTACCCGTGCACCGATGGGTCCGGTACCGGATTCATCACCGAAATCGGCGGCATCCCGGTACTCCTCAAAACCCAGTACCGGCACGCCGAGGACATCTGGCTGATCATCTGCGCGCCGTGGCCTGTCCGAGGCCGTGAGCTGGGACCCAGCCGCGGCAAGATCGCCGAACTCGAACACGCAGGCCTCCTGGCCCCGCACGAATTTGGCCACGGTGATTCCGCCGTCACCCGGTGGGTGTGGATCGCCGACCCCGTCCTCGCCAAACCGCTGCTCACCATCAACCCCGACACCGTGACATGGGACGCGCCAGCAGTGGGAGATACACCGCGCGGTTCCCGCGCCCTGGAAGGAGTTTTCGACCGATGACCGAGGTGCTGAGCCAGCGCGCCATCGATGAGATCCACGACCACGCACGGCATTTGGAAGACATGCTCGATCAGGCTCTGGCCGATGCTCCGATCTGGACGGACATCGCCGACGACGGCACCACCACGGTGTGGGAACAGGACCCCGCCGCGATCGCCGCAGCCGATCGCGCCGCGCGGCGGTTCGAGAAGTTCTTGCAGACTCACCGGGACGTGCTCTCTGCCGAGCCTCGATGGCGGGACTACTTCGCCATCCAGGCAGACTCGCTGGACGGTGCGCTCTGTCCCGCCGACGCGGGCACGATCCCGGAAAAGCCTCGCGCCGTGTCGATTTGGGATGTCTCGCCGATCTGGTTGTCCGCTCGCTGGCCCAACGTCATCATCGTCGGGCACTTGTCCTCGCCCGCACGGCACCCGGCCCCAGCGACACGGTTTCCGGCGTTCTCCGGAATCGGTCCTGCTCTCGTCGAAGAGTCCGGGCGGACCCCGTTCGTCCTGGTCGCGGTGCGCTGGGCGATCCCGCCAACCCGCCGCGAACCGAGCCGCCGAAGCCAGCGAACCGCGCTCGCTACGGGGATCGGACCCGCGATGTTGAACGACACCTGGTATCTGCGGCGGGCCGTCTACGACTCCGGCGCACAAACCTGGCGTCTGCCGCAGGTCACCGTGGCTGCCGGTCCGGACACCGCGCACCTGTCCGACACCTTCCGCGACTGGGCCCGCGGCACCTGCGGCCTGCAGGTACCGGCCCGGCCGATCACAATCTTCGACTCCCAGTAGTCGAAGCACCACCCGCGCATCCCACGGGTGGTGCACACCCCCTCCACCTCATATTCCGATTGGAGTTCCTCATGAGTGCTGTATTCGCTGCGGCGATCCTGGCCGTCCTCGCTTCCGGGTCCGCCGGCACCGGACCGGTAATCCATCACGCCCCGGCGGTGGTGGCCCCGGGCCCGCACGGTCTGGAAATCCCCGATGTCCGGGTTCCCGCCTCGAATGTGCGGAACATCCCGTACGTGACCGTCGTCGACGGCTCCCCGGTGATCTCCGTACAGACCTACCGATAGGTGCCACTGCACTGCATCCGTCCGCGCGGGTGCAGTGCCTGAGACACCTATCGGACTCCTCGGCCACGACATCGAATCCACAGACAGGACCAGCCCATGGACACTCGTGACAACGTCGCAGAATCAGCCGATCCCGGCCAGAGCGGTCAGGCATCCTCGGCAACCACACAAGGCACCGACCTGTGGTTCGACTCGGCCGTCGTGCCCGACCGCTCCCCAGAGGCAGGGGGAATGGTGTGGTACGACTCCCAGACTCGCACCGTGACACTGTGGGTCGACGGCCGCACCATCGTGGCCGGCGACGCGCCCGAGGACAGCCCCGAAGCAGTCGACGCCATCCTCACCGACACCGGGTGGCGCCGCGGCAGCGGCTTTGCTTTCGCCGCGGACTCGACCGTCCTGCGCTACGCCGCGATCGATCCGCTCCCGGCCGCAACGCCGCACCGCGCACGATGACCGCAGACGAACCCACGGTCCACGCGGCGGCCCTGCGCCGGAGACCGACCTGCGGCGCGACAACCGGTGTCACCTGCACGCTGTAGCGTGCACTACACCGCGAAACGTCCTTCGAGACATCGGATTTCATCCCTGACGTACAGCCGCGCGAGGTCCTTTTCCGCAATTGGTCCGCCAGCGCCCGGCCCGGCTACCCAGGCCCGCGACGACCGGGCGTGAGAACGCCCAGAAGAACCCCACTCGGCGCACACCCATAGTTTTCAGGAGGTATCGGGATGTCCATGTCCATGTCCATGTCGGTGATCGATTCGTTCGCCGGAACGAATCGGGTCCTGTCGAATTTCAGCAACCACGAAGCTGCCTACGGCGACCGCTGGTATGCCACCGCGGAACACGCATTCGCGGCCGCGAAAACTCACAATGACAACTGGATGAAAGCGATCGCTGCGGCAGAATCCCCGACCGCAGCCAAGTATCTCGGCCGACGAGCACCGATTCGCGACGACTGGGAAGAGGTCAAACCGCAGATCATGCTCGATATCGTGCGCAGCAAATTCGCGCACGACCCCGCGTTGGCCGCCCATCTGCGCGACACCGGCGACGCCCTGCTGATCGAAGGCAACACCTGGGGCGATAAATACTGGGGACGGATCCGACCCCGCGCCTGCGCACCCTCATCGGGCATAACCAGCTCGGCCGCACCCTCATGCGCGTCCGCGCCGAACTCCATGGCCACCCCGCCACCCGGTGGTCCCGCGCCGCAGTGACCGGTCACCGCGAACAGTTCATCCCGCGCGAGGTGCAGCCGTGGGTGTGCGACGAATTGCAGCGGGTGGCAGTCAAACTGCGAGACGAGCACCAGACCACGACAGCGCTGTGCGGGCTGGCCAACGGCTCGGACATCTGGTGGGCCCAGGCCGCTGAGTCCGCGGACCTGGAGGTATGGGCGTACCAGCCCTTCCTCAGCCAGGCGGCGCGGTGGCCGCATGATCAACAGGTCGAGCATGCCCGGATCCTGGAACGCTCCACACGGCACGTGCTCGTCGCAGAACGCTCCGACACCGCCTATTTCGATCTTCGAAATAGTCTGTTGATCGGCGATGCCGAAGTGGTCGTCGCGGTTCGCGACCCCGCGAAGACGAACGGCGGCACCGTATCGGCCCTACGGAAATACTGTGCCGGGATGCCGGTCATCACCATCGATGTCCGTCGGCGACGCACGACCTTCAGCGCGGCCTACCAGTATCGCTCGTAGCCGACCAGACGCCGGAAACCCGCCGGGTGGCGGTCGCGTCCCGACTGCCACCCGCTCGTTCCTGGGTCGCAGTCAGAAAAATCCCGCCACTCATCCGGCCACCCGCCGAATCCTCCGGCTCTCTACGCCGACGACATTGGAGGCTCTGAAATGAACAGGTTTGAAAAGCTTACAGAGGTAGCGGACCGACTCGACTTGGTAAGGCATGAGCTGAAAAAGATTGGCTCACTGGTGGACCCGACCGCAGAGATTTTGTTGCGCATAGACGAGCGTACTACAGCAAGAATATACAACCCCATCGATAGAAAATGGGGATGCCAACTGATTGTCGAACCATTCGATACAGCAGATCAGCAGGCACTAGAGACATGGGCGGCGAAAAACAGGTGAGTGCCGCGATATCTACAAGGTGTGCCACGGATGCGCCTATGAATGCGAGTACAAAGGATTACTCGGCTCGTTACTTCTGGGATTTGTCCGATAGCGAAGAAGCAGCACGAGACGCGTGCACAGGCTGCTTCCCGAACCACATGCCGTGAACCCCGATCGGGATACGGCACAACCCACCGCCCGCATGGGCTGTGCGATCCGTTTCGTCTCCAGGAGAACATTGTGAATCCCTTTGCCGCTGCCAGCGTCCGCCCCGATCCGCAACGCCACCGGGCGTGGGCGCTGCTTTCGCGTGTCGCGCTGAGAGCGCCGGAGCAGGTAGCCGATCTCGTCCGCGCTCACGGCCCGGCCGAGGCCGCCGACCGGATCGTCAGCGGAGTGATCGGCGGCGGTTACGGTCCGCATGATTGGCGTCGAGCTGAGCACGATCTGTCACGGATCGCCGGGCTGGGTGGCCGGTTGCTCACCCGCGACGACCCGCATTGGCCCGCCCGCCTCGCCGACCTCGACGAGCGCGGGTCCGGGCCGGTCGCGCTGTGGGTGCTCGGCCCCCAGGAACCGAATCTGTTGACCTCGAACATGATCGCCGTCGTCGGTGCGCATGCGTCCTCCGACTACGGCGATCACGTCGCGCAATACTTCGCCGCAGACCTGGCCCGCCGGGGCTGGACCGTGATCAACGGGGCGGGGTTCGGTATCGCCGCCGCCGCCCATTCCGCAGCGTTGCTCGAGCGCGCACCGTCGGTGGCCGTGCTGCCCTGCGGGATCGATCGCCCGTATCCGCCTGCGCACGAACAACTCCTGGCCCAGATCGCCACCAACGGATTGGTCGTCTCGGAATACCCGCCCAGGGTCAATGTCGCCAGAACGCAGATCTTCGCACGCGATCGGATCCTGGTCGCTCTTTCACTCGGAGTGCTCATCTGTGAGGCCGGATTGAGTGGCGGCACCCCCAAACTCGTGGGTTGGGCGAACACGCTCAATCGCCCGGTCGTCGCAGTGCCAGGTCCTATCAGCTCCGTGTCCTCGATCGGCTGTCACCAGCTCATTCGCAACGGGTATGCCCGTCTGGTCAGCGAGGTCGAACACGTCCTGGACGTCGTGGCCGGGGCACACCGCCAACCGTAAAACAGCCGGTGCGTCCCGCCCGGGGTCAGCAGCCATCGTCGATCAGATGGCCGACACCACCGACCGAACTCGCCGGTCGCGACGAGACCGTTTCCGCCTTTCCGCAAGCGGATTTCGATGCCGGGTATCGCGACGCCCCCCGAATGCACCGGCCAATCGCACGCAAGTCCTCATCGACACCGCCTCTGACTCATCCGCGAAGGAGACCACGATGTCACGCAACGAAAGTTCGAAACTTCCCCGGCTGACCGCCAGCGAGCTCGGGTTCCTGCGCAGAGCGATCGAGTGCAAGAACAACGGCGGTGACCCGTCGGACTGGTGCCTGCCCGCGAATGTTCACGAATACCTCAAAGTCGCCGCAGTGAGAATCCGGCAAGCGCCCACCGGAACCAGCCCCCAGACGGCCCGCATGCGCCCGTGGCCGATATCCAGTGGCGTTCAGCAAGGACATCCAGGAGCAGTGTCGGTGACCACCGTGTGGATTTTGACCAGCAGTACTGATGGCGACGGCGGTGACATCCGCGGTGTCTATACCGACAAGCAGGTGGCGTTTGGGGATTTCCTCACCTCGGTCGTCGGGCTTTACAACGACATGCAGATCACTGGATCCGTCGAGAGTGCTGTGGAGGCGTACGGCGGCGATGATTGGGTGCGCCTGACTCCGCACCAGACGGTGGACCGTGCCGAGATCGAAGGCGACCCGATCGGCATGGTCGCCACATTCATCGAGGCCACGGCACGGCAACCGCTGCCAATCACCGACAACGATCCGTCGTTCTGACAGTGACGGATCCGACCGCTATCCCGAAACATCAACCAGCGCAGCGGATTGTGATATCCGGACGCTGAGGTGCCCGATCGCACCGACCAGTCCTGCACCCGGGTGGCCTTCACGCACGCTGACGGCTGAATTGAGGACGCAGCACCAGATCAACCGGCCCGACGGCACCTCCGGCACCGTTGCTGCAAGCCCGCGCCCAGTCCCAGCGGCTCACCGAACGCAGAACCGGCCTTCCATCAGTGTCCGGTCGCCCCCATGTTCGTGCCCTCACCCAGGGGCGTAGCGCCGACAGCACCAGCAAGCCGCCCCGTGACCGCCCGCCGGATCTCGGGCCGGGCACCGGGATCCGGAACCCAAGTCGTGAAACCGATTGTGCGGCATCGCAGTCCGCATCGCCGCCGACGTTCCTACGCCCCGAGGAGGAATCCAGTGAATTCGATCGCTACTACCACCGAGTTACCTGATCCACAGCGCCGTCGCGCGTGGGCCCTGCTCTCCCGTGCCGCGTTCTCCGCGCCGGGCAGGGTCGCCAGGCTTGTGCGCGCGCATGGCCCGCTCGAGGCCGCGAACCAGATCCTCGACGGTGAGACCGACAACCAATGCGGTTCGAACCTTCGGCAACAGGCCCAGGACGATCTGTCCAGGATCGCCGAACTGGGTGGCCGATTGCTCACCCCCGATGACCCGCACTGGCCCGCCCGCCTCCACGATCTGGACGCGCTCGGCCCGCATGTGCATCCACCAGTCGCACTGTGGGTGCGCGGCCCCGAGGAACCGAACCTGTTGGCCTCGAACATGTTCGCGGTCGTCGGTACCTCCGCTTCCTCCGGATACGGCGACCAGGTGGCCCAACGCTTCGCCGTGGATCTGGCGCGCCGGGGCTGGACCGTGCTCAGTTCAGCCGGGTTCGGGATCGCATCCGCAGCCCATCGCGCGACACTGGCCGAGCATGCACCCACGGTGGCAGTGCTGTCCTGCGGGATCGACCGACCGTACCTGGACGGGGACCAAAACCTCCTGGCCCAGATCGCGAACACCGGCTTGGTCATCTCGCAATATCCGCCCGGTACCGCATTCGCCGAACCACAGATCCCCGAACGAAATCGCATCGTGGCCGCTCTCTCGCGCGGAGTTCTCGTCTGTGAGATGGGATTGCGCGGTACCACCCGCAGCATCGTGGACTCGGCCAGCGCCCTGAATCGGCCGGTCGCGGCTGTCCCTGGGCAGATCGACACCGTCCGCTCCGCTGGCTGCCACGAAATGATCCGCTCCGGCCGGGCCCGCCTGGTCACCAGCATCGAGGACATCTTGGACGCGGTCCCCGACGCAAACCATCACACCTGACCAGCCGCCACAAGCCAGCGCCATGACGACGAGCCGTGTCGCGCGGCAGCCGCCTACGACCAACCGGCCGACCCTGCAAGCCGCAATCGTCGGTCGTGAAAAGACCGTCCCGTGAGGAGATTCCCTAGACGAGTAAGTCCGAAGTGTCGGTGGTGGTTACACGTGGGCGGAGGGCGTCG
>CBJNFW010000085.1:0-28531 GCA_966435935.1 uncultured Nocardia sp. | reverse complement strand
GCTCGCGGTCGTGTCGTTGCCGGCCAGCACCAGCCGGAAGCAGACCCCGAGCAGCTCCTCCTCGGTGAGGTGCTGACCCTCGACCTTGGCGCCCAGGAGCGCGCTCATCAGATCGTCACGGGGCGCGCGTCGCCGCTCGGATGCGTTCCCACTGCTCGGCTCGGCGGGCGACGTCGAAGGCGTTCAGGACATGGTCGGGGACCAGGCCCCGATAGGCCTCGCGCCAGCAGGCGATATGGCATTCGGCGAGGCCGAGGCAGTGTTCGGCGCGCAGCGGGGTGATGTGCCAGGGGCGGTCGGAGGTCATCGCGGCACCTGTCGATAAACGACGACACCCCGGATCACCCTCATCGGGTGCCGGGGCGTCGACGAACGGTTCGTGCAGCTCAGCCGCGAACGACCTTGCCCGCCTTCAGGCAGGAGGTGCAGACGTTCATGCGGCGGGTGTTGCCCGGGGCAACCTGCGCGCGAACGGTCTGGATGTTCGGGTTCCAGCGACGGTTGGTGCGCCGGTGCGAGTGCGAAACCGACTTACCGAAGCCGGGGCCCTTGGCGCAGACGTCGCAGACGGCAGCCATAGTCGCGAGCTCCTTCATGTCATGTACGGACCGCTGCCACACGAGACAGCCGATCCGGAAACGTATCGTCCAATGCCTGCCGACGAGAGCGTCGGCGACGCGACCGACGGCCGCGTGAGGCAACCGTGCAAGCGTAGCCGCCGACGCCGAGCGATGTCCAATCGCCCCCGGTAGCCGGGCAGCGGGACCGCCGCCAGGTCAGCCGGGCGGTCGGTCGGTGGCACGGAACTCCGGGTGGCGGGCGGTTCCGGCGACGCCCTGTCGGTGCGGGTGATTACCCTTGCGAGGGGATCTGGGTTGTGGTGGCCAGGTCGTGGTCGCAGCTGGGAGCGGAAGGATGGTGACGGTGCCCGGGGTCCGGGAGGTGCTCGATGGGGCCGCGATGGTCCAGTGGGGACAGCTCTGCCTGGTGGGTCTGGAGCTTCACCGCGAGGAGATCAACGCGCTGAACGTCTTCCCGGTCGCCGACGCCGACACCGGAACCAATCTGCTCGCCACCATGCGGGCCGCCGTCGCCGCCGCCGAGGACGCGCTGGCCGCCGCACTGCCGCACAAGGAATCCGGCAGTTCCGCCGCCGCCGCGGTGATCAGTGATGCTGTATCCCATCACAATTCCCGTGCCGATCGCGACGGCGCGGACGCCGGCTCCATGCGTAGCAGCACCGCGCGTGGCGATGTGAGGCCTTTTGACCTGGCCAGCGTCGATGAGGGACGCGATCATGCCGGCGGTGATGGGTTGGGCGGGGGCGACCTCGCCGGGATCGGTGTCGAGGGGCTCTGTGCGGATCACGGTCGTAGCGAAGTCAGCCGCCGTGATGCCGGCAACAGTGCCGATCGCGACGGCCCGGCCGACGCGGGGGCGGTTCTGGCGGCGATGGCGCGCGCGGGGACGGCAGGGGCACGGGGGAATTCCGGGATCATCCTGTCGCAGGTATTGCGCGGACTCGCGGATGTGGTGCGCAGCGGGCCGGTGACGGCGGAGAGTCTGCGCGCGGCGCTGCGGCGCGCGGCGGTTCTGGTGCGGGCGGCGCTGAGTGAGCCGGTCGAGGGGACCATGCTCAGTGTGCTCGACGCCGCGGCCCGCTCGGCCGACAGCCCGGACGCGGAGTTGGCCGAGGTGGCCCGGGCGGCTGCCGACGGCGCGTGTAAGGCATTGGGCGATACGCCCTCCCAGTTGGGCGTGCTGCGCGCGGCGGGGGTGGTCGATGCCGGGGCGCGCGGGCTGCTGGTGGTGCTGGACGCGTTCGTCGCGGTGACCACCGGACAAGCTCCGGCCCGTCAGGAGTACCGGTCGAACGCTGCGGCACGCGTCTCCGAAGCCGCAGTGCGGCAGGACAAACGGTCGATGCCTTCGAAGGGTGTCCCGGAATCCACAGTGCGGCAGGAGAGTCGGCCGGGTACAAAGGCCGGAGTGACTGGATTATCGCTGCCGCAAGAACATTCGACGACGAGCGATCCGGCCGATCCGCAGTACGAGGTGATGTACGTCCTGTCCGGCGCGACCGAATCCCGCATCGACGAGCTGCGCGAACAGCTTGCGCGCCTGGGCGATTCGGTGGCCGTGGTGGGCGACGGCGCGAACGGGTGGTCGGCGCACGTGCATTGCGCGGATGCCGGCGCGGCCGTCGAGGCGGGGCTGGCCGCGGGCACGCTGAGCCGGATTCGCATCGAGGGACTGACGATGAATCCACTTGCGGCACAGGGTCCTTCCGATCGCGGTATCCTCGCGGTCGTGACGGGCGCGGGCGCGGCGCGGCTGTTCGAGGATTCCGGTGCGACGGTGCTGGACGGTGAGGTGACCGCCGACGTACTGCTCGCCGCGATCAGGCGGATGCCGCAGCGCGAGGTGCTGGTGCTGCCCAACGGCGCGCTGGCCGCACACGAACTGGTCGCGGTCGGTATGGCCGCCCGCAACGAGGCGGTTCCGCGGGAGGTGCTGATGTTGCCGAGCGGATCGATGGTGCAGGGCATGGCGGCGCTGGCCGTGCACGACGGTGGCCGGATCGCCGTGGACGACGCGTTCGCCATGTCCGAGGCGGCCGCCGGCACCCGCTGGGGTGCGCTGCGGGTGGCCCGCGAGCGGGCGCTGACCATCGTCGGCACGTGCGCCCGGGGCGACGGGCTGGGCCTGGTCGGCAACGATGTCGTCGTGATCGATCCCGACCCGCGCGCCGCGGCCCGCACCCTGCTGGACCGGATGCTCGGCCTCGGCGGCGAACTGGTCACGCTGTTGCTGGGCGCGGACGCGCCGGACGAACTGGGCCGGGATCTGGCCGAACACATCACAGCGACATTTCCCGGGGTCGAGGTGGTCGCCTACATCGGCGGTCAGCCCTTGGATCTGGTGCAGATCGGGGTTGAATAACCAATGGCGACACTGCGCGACCGGCTCGATCACGTGCTCGGGGTGAAGGCGGCCGACTCCCTGGCCGACGCCTTCGATATGCAGACGGTCGAGGATCTGTTGCGGCACTACCCGCTGCGGTACGCCACCCAGGGGCAGCCGCTGAGCGAGGAGGCGCCCGAGGAGGGCACGCACCTGACTCTCGTCGGCGTGGTCACGAAAACCGAACTGCGGCCGATGAAGAACCGCCGCGGCCGGTTGTTGAAGGTCGAACTCGACGCTGGTTCCGCGAAACCGGTCGAGATCACCTTCTTCAACGGCGACAAGGTGAGCTATCTGGTGAAACAGGGTGTGCGGGCGATGATGTCGGGCACCGTGCACTGGTGGCGGCCGGACCGCTGGAACCTGTCCCATCCCTCGTATCTGATCCTGCCGGAGGCCGGGGAGTCGGTGGAAAATCTCACCGCGGTGCGAGGCAGCGGCGATCTGCGCGGTCTGGCGCAGAGCGCCAAAGGCGCCGAGGGCGTGGACGTGTCGTTCTTCGAGCGCGAATACATCCCGGTGTATCCGGCGACGGCCAAGGTGCAGAGCTGGGATGTGCTCGCCTGCGTGCGGCAGGTGCTCGATCAGCTGGATCCGATCGATGACCCACTGCCGCAGGATCTTCGGGCAGAACGTGAACTGCTCCCGGTCTCGGACGCGCTGCGCCTGGTACACCTGCCCGAGCGCAAGTCCGATATCGAACAGGCCAGGGAGCGTTTGCGTTTCGACGAGGCGCTGGCCCTGCAACTGGTGCTGGCCGAACGCAGGCACGACGCCGCGGGGCGCACCGCCAAACCCTGCCCGCCCCGGACCGGCGGTATCGCAACCGAATTCGACAAGCGTCTGCCGTTCGAACTCACCGCGGGCCAGAAACAGGTGATCGCGGAGATCTCGCAGGATCTGTCCAGTCCGCATCCGATGCACCGGCTGCTGCAGGGTGAGGTCGGTTCCGGCAAGACCATCGTGGCCCTGCACGCCATGTTGCAGGTGGTTGACGCCGGTCAGCAGTGCGCCCTGCTCGCTCCCACCGAAGTGCTTGCCGCCCAGCACTATCGATCGTTGCGCGGCATGCTCGGCGAACTCGGCACGGCGGGTGAGCTGGGCGCGGCCGACAACGCCACCAAGGTCGTGCTGATGACCGGCTCGATGTCCACGAGCGCGAAGAAGGCCGCGCTGCTGGACGCGGTGACCGGCGAGGCCGGGATCGTCATCGGCACGCACGCGCTGATCCAGGACAACGTGGAATTCCTCGACCTGGGCATGGTGATCGTCGACGAACAGCACCGGTTCGGCGTGGAGCAGCGGGATGCCTTGCGCGCCAAGGCCAAAGACGGCATCAGCCCGCATCTGCTGGTGATGACCGCGACCCCGATCCCGCGCACCATCGCCATGACCACCCTGGGCGATCTGGAGACCTCGACGCTGACCGAGCTGCCGCGCGGCCGCTCGCCGATCACCACCCGGGTGGTGCCCGCGCGAACGCACCCGACCTGGGTGGACCGGGCCTGGGAGCGCATTCGCGAGGAGGTCGGCCAGGGGCGTCAGGCGTATGTCGTGTGCTCGCGCATCGGTGAGGAGGAGGACAAGCCGAAAGCCAAGGGGCGCAAGGCGAAAGCGGAGGAGGAGAAGGAGGCGCCGACCACCCACGCGGCCCGGGACCTCTACGAGACGCTCTCGGCCGGTGCGCTGGCCGGTCTGCGGGTCGGGCTGTTGCACGGGCGGCTGCCGAGCGATGAGAAGGACGCGGTGATGCGCGCGTTCAACGATGCTGAGATCGATGTGCTGGTCTGCACCACCGTCGTCGAGGTCGGCGTGGACGTGCCGAATGCGACGGTCATGGTGATCGTGGACGCCGACCGTTTCGGCGTGAGCCAGCTGCATCAGCTGCGCGGTCGCGTCGGGCGCGGTGAACATCCCGGACTGTGCCTGCTGATCACCGAAACCTCGCCGATGGGCACTGCCATGGCGCGGCTCGAGGCGGTCGCGGGCACTCTGGACGGATTCGAACTGTCGGTGCTGGATCTGCGGCAGCGCCGGGAGGGCGATGTGCTCGGCTCGGCCCAGTCCGGCACGGCGCGGTCGCTGCGCCTGCTGTCGCTGCTCGACGACCTCGAGGTGATCACCGCAGCGCAGCAGCTCGCCCGTGAGATCGTCGAAGCGGATCCGGGGCTGAACCGTCATCCCGGTCTCGCGACGATGATGCGCGCGGCGGTCGACGGTGAACGCCTGGAGTACCTGGCCAAGTCGTAGTCGGCGCGGACCGGCCTCGCCCGCGGACCGCCCGGCGCTTGGCGACCGCCCGACCGGCGAGGCCTCGGGCTGCCGCAGCGACCTGCACCGGGTGGTGTGTTGGGCAGCGGTCGGGGTGCGGGAAAGGGAACTCGGCGGGTGTGCCGGGGCGGCCAGGGTGGCCCGCCGCCGAGCACCGTGTGCAGCTCCACGGTGGCGTCCGCCGGGCAGTGACAGCGGGGGCGACATTGCGCTGGCAGGGTCGCCCGGTGACACAGGTGGGTGAGGGCGTCTGCGATAGCGGACGTGGCGATAGCGACGCGGGTTCAGCGTGCGGGAGTCGGCGGGAGTGGGTGTGGGGGTCTGGGCGGATGTCCGTGAGTGTGGGCATGGGATAGAGCGTCGGTGAATACGGGCGCTGGACAGGAAGGACGGCGGATACGGTGGTCGCGATCGATTTCGAGCGAGTGCGCAGAGAGGCCGTACCGCGGCTGTTCTCCCGGATGCCGGTATGGCAGGGGATCGGCGGGGTGCCACCGACCTTGCTCGTGCTGGCGGGCATCGTCAGCGTGCAGGTGGGCGCGGCGCTGGCGACCGAGTTGTTCGCCGCGACGGGTCCCGCCGGTGCGGTGAGCCTGCGACTGTTCTTCGCCGGTGCGGTCCTGTTGGTGTTCTGGCGCTCCTCGCTGCGGATCGAACGCCGGGCGGTGCCGGTCGTGCTCGGTTACGGCGCGGTGCTGGCGCTGATGAACCTGTCCTTCTACGAGGCGATCGACCGCATCCCGCTCGGTATGGCCGTCACCCTCGAATTCCTCGGACCCCTCGCGGTGGCCCTGGCCGGATCGCGACGCTGGGTCGACCCGGTGTGGGCGGTGCTGGCCGGCGCCGGGGTGCTGCTGCTGACGCGCACGGCGGGGCATGTGCCCTGGACGGGTGTGCTGCTGGCGTTGGGCGCGGCGACCTGCTGGGCCGGTTACATCCTGCTCGGTGCGAAACTCGGTGAGAAGACCAGTGGCGGTGGCGGATTGGCGTTGGCGATGGCCTTCGGCGGGGTGCTCATGGCGCCGGTCGGCATCGCGGGCGCGGGCTCGGCACTGTTGCATCCGTCGGTACTGGCCGCCGGTTTCGGGGTCGCGATGCTGTCCTCGGTGCTGCCCTATTCGGTGGAACTCGAGGCGCTGCGCCGGATTCCGCCGCGAGTGTTCGGCGTGCTGATGAGCCTCGAGCCCGCCGTGGCCGCCGTGGCCGGTCTGCTCGTGCTGGGGCAGCGCATGAACCTGGCGCAGTGGGCCGGGATCGCCTGCGTCGTGGCGGCCTCGGCCGGGGCGACCAGAACCGGGCGGGGTGATCACGTCTGATCGCACCCGCGGCCGATTGCCGGAGCAGCGCCCGCCGGCCGCGCTGACGGCCTGATCGTTGCGGCATTCGTGACTCAGCGGATCGCGCGGGGATAGGGCAGGTCGACCGACGTCGTTTCGGTGACGGCCAGCGGCCGTCCGATCTGGGGAAATGCCCGTTGCGGACAGGACGAACGCTCGCACACCTTGCAGCCCGCCCCGATCGGCACCGCGGCCGACGGATCGTCCAGTTGCAGTCCGTGCGAGTAGACCAGCCGGTCGGCGTATTCGATGTCGCAACCCAGGCCGATGGCGAATTCCTTGGTGGCCGAGCTGAATCCGCGCGTCGCGGGCTGGGTGGTGCGTGCCACCCACAGGTATCGGCGTCCGTCCGGCATGGCGGCGACCTGTGTGAGCACCCGGCCGGGATTCGCGAACGCCTCGTGCACCACCCACAGCGGGCAGCTGCCGCCGACCCGGGAGAAGTGGAACGCGGTGGCGGACTGGCGTTTGGAGATGTTCCCGGCCCGATCGGTGCGCACGAAGAAGAACGGCACCCCGCGTTGTCCTTGCCGCTGCAGCGTGCTGAGCCGATGACAGACGGTTTCGAAGCCCACCTCGAAGCGCAGTCCGAGGAGATCTATGTCATAGCGCAATTCCTCGGCCGAGCGCAGGAATCGTCCGTACGGCAGCACCACCGCGCCGGCGAAGTAGTTGGCCAGCCCGACCCGGGCCAGCGCGCGCGACTCACCGGTCAGCGACGGCGTTCCGGCGATGACCTCGTCCAGCAGCGGCCCGTACAGCAGGAAGGCCAGGGTGGTGGCGATCTGGAAGGCGCGCTGCCCCGGGCGCAGCCGTCGCGCCAGGGTGAGGGTGCGGGTTTCCGGATCGTAGTGCCGTTTGGGGATGGCCGGATCGGCTCCGTCGCCGCGTACCAGAACGGTCACCCGGGCTCGCTCCTCCGCGACCCGGGCCAGCTGGCGGTCCAGCGACCCGATCGTCAGGCCGGATTCCTCGAACAGCTGCTCGGCGGCCAGATCGAGCTGGGCGATGTGATTGTGGTGGTCGTAGAAGAAATCGCGCACGTCTTCGTACGGCATCGGGACGCCGGGCGCACCGGTCGGCGTGGCGACCTTGGAGGAAAGCAGATCCAGCTGATCGGTGGCCGCGCGCAGGCGGCGATGCATGGCGACGATGGTTTTGGCGACCTCGGGCAGCCGGGTGGCGAGGTCCTCGACCTCGGCGGCGGGCGGTGCGGTGCCGCCCGCGGCCTCGACCAGGACCTCGTGCAGATCCGACACCAGCCGGGCGTCGGAGTCCGCGGCGAAGAACTGCACATCCAGGTCGAATGTCGAATTCAGTTTCAGCAGAACGGGAATGGTGAGCGGCCGTTGATCGCGCTCGAGCTGATTGAGATAGCTGGGCGAGAGCTCGAGGGACTTTGCCAGTGCGGCCTGCGTCATCCGCCGTTCCTCGCGCAATCGCCGTAGTCGGGCACCCGCATACATCTTGCGCACGTGCAAGATGCTACCCACGGATATTCGCAATCATTGCAATATCTTCGGCCATGTCTGCCGGCGATCTACCGGGCCCGCCATTTCGGTCGATATTACCGATGCGTAGTGTGCGAATCCGGCGCGGTCGAGCCGGCCGCGCAGATGATCGCCGATCGGCGCGCGGTCCTCGGCGACCGAACTGTTTCCGAAGGTAACCGATGGTGAGCCGTGCGGCGGCATCTTGCATTCGGTCGCGCGGGGATCCGATCGGGTCGTTCGAATGTGTCCGCCCCTTGACGCCGGTGTCCGCACTCGGTCGATGCACAGGGACATGTCGCGGTGATGTCGGGCCGCGCACCGCCTCGACCGGCTGGTGGTGAGCGTTCGGTCGAACCCGTTACAGTTTGCGCGGGGCTGTATCAGGGCAGGTACCTTTATCGGATGTTCTCCAAAGTGCTCGTCGCCAACCGCGGGGAAATCGCCATTCGGGCGTTCCGCGCCGCCTACGAACTCGGTGTCGGGACCGTCGCGGTATTCCCCTACGAGGACCGCAACTCGGTGCACCGGCTCAAGGCCGACGAGGCTTATCAGATCGGCGTGCCCGGCCATCCGGTCCGGGCCTATCTGTCGATCCCGGAGATCATCTCCGCGGCCAAGACGGCCGGGGCCGATGCGATCTACCCCGGTTACGGATTCCTCTCGGAAAATCCCGATCTCGCGGCGGCCTGCGCCGATGAGGGCATCACCTTCATCGGTCCCTCGTCCGATGTGCTCGAACTGACCGGTAACAAGGCTCGCGCGATCGCGGCGGCGCGGGCGGCGGGTCTGCCGGTGCTGGCCTCGAGCGAGCCGTCGGCCGATGTGTCCGAACTGCTGGCCGCCGCGGAATCGATGGAATTCCCGGTGTTCGTCAAGGCGGTCGCGGGTGGTGGCGGCCGCGGCATGCGGCGTGTGGCGGAGCGGGCCCAGTTGCGCGAATCCATCGAGGCCGCGATGCGCGAGGCCGAATCGGCATTCGGCGATGCAACGGTCTTCCTGGAGCAGGCGGTGATCAACCCGCGCCATATCGAGGTGCAGATCCTGGCCGACGGCCGCGGCAATGTGATCCACCTTTTCGAGCGCGACTGTTCGCTGCAGCGGCGGCACCAGAAGGTGATCGAACTCGCGCCCGCGCCCAATTTGGATCCCGAACTGCGCGAGCGTATTTGCGCCGACGCGGTGGCCTTCGCCCGGGAGATCGGATACAGCTGCGCGGGCACCGTGGAGTTCCTGCTCGACGAGCGCGGCAATCACGTGTTCATCGAGATGAATCCGCGTATCCAGGTGGAGCATACGGTGACCGAGGAGATCACCGACGTCGATCTGGTTCAGTCGCAGCTGCGCATCGCGGCGGGCGAGACGCTGGAATCGCTGGGACTGAGCCAGGATTCGATCAGCATTCACGGCGCGGCGTTGCAATGCCGGATCACGACCGAGGATCCGGCCAACGGATTCCGGCCCGATACCGGGCGGATCACCGCGTACCGCAGTCCCGGCGGCAGCGGTATCCGGCTGGACGGCGGTGCCAATCTGGGCGCCGAGGTCGCCGCGCATTTCGACTCGATGCTGGTCAAACTCACCTGTCGCGGAAGGGATTTCGCCACGGCCGTGGCGCGGGCGCGGCGGGCGGTCGCCGAATTCCGGATTCGCGGCGTGTCCACGAACATCCCGTTCCTGCAAGCGGTTCTGGACGATCCGGATTTCCGGGCCGGACGGATCACCACCTCGTTCATCGACGAGCGGCCGCATCTGCTGACCCAGCGCGGTTCCGCGGACCGCGGCACCAAGATCCTGAACTATCTGGCCGATATCACCGTCAACAAGCCGCACGGTGAGCGGCCGACGGCGGTCTACCCGCAGGACAAACTGCCCGCGCTGGATCTGACCGTGCCGCCGCCGGACGGCTCGCGCCAGCGGCTGCTGCGATTGGGCCCGGAGGGTTTCGCGCAGGCGCTGCGGCAGCAGAGCGCGATCGCGGTGACCGACACCACCTTCCGCGACGCGCATCAGTCGCTGCTGGCCACGCGGGTACGCACCAACAGCCTGTTGCAGGTCGCGGGGCATGTGGCGCGGATGACCCCGGAGTTGCTGTCGATCGAATGCTGGGGCGGGGCGACCTACGACGTGGCGCTGCGATTCCTGCACGAGGATCCGTGGGAGCGCCTGGCGGCGTTGCGGGATGCGATCCCGAACATCAACCTGCAGATGCTGCTGCGCGGACGCAATACGGTGGGTTACACGCCGTATCCGGAAAAGGTCACGCGCGCATTCGTTTCCGAGGCCGCGGCGACCGGTATCGATATCTTCCGGATCTTCGACGCGCTCAACAACGTCGACCAGATGCGCCCGGCGATCGATGCGGTGCGCGAGACCGGGACCACCATCGCGGAAGTCGCGCTGTCCTACACCGGTGACCTGTCGAATCCGGGCGAGGATCTGTACACGCTGGACTATTACCTGAAGCTGGCCGAGCAGATCGTCGAGGCGGGCGCGCACATCATCGCGATCAAGGATATGGCCGGGCTGCTGCGCGCGCCCGCCGCGCACACCCTGGTCACCGCGCTGCGCAGTAATTTCGATCTGCCGGTGCACGTGCACACGCACGACACCCCGGGCGGTCAGCTGGCGACGTATCTGGCCGCATGGCAGGCCGGGGCCGACGCGGTGGACGGCGCCAGCGCGCCCCTGGCCGGGACCACCTCGCAGCCCGCATTGTCGGCGATCGTCGCCGCGGCGGCCAATTCACCGTACGACAGCGGAATCAACCTGCAGAACGTCTGTGATCTGGAGCCGTACTGGGAGGCGTTGCGAAAGGGCTACGCGCCCTTCGAATCCGGATTGCCGAGTCCCACCGGGCGCGTTTACGAGCACGAGATCCCGGGCGGTCAGCTGTCGAATCTGCGGCAGCAGGCCATCGCGCTGGGCCTGGGCGATCGGTTCGAGGAGGTGGAGGCGAAATACGCTGCGGCGGACCGGCTCCTGGGTCGTCTGGTGAAGGTGACCCCGTCCTCGAAGGTGGTCGGCGATCTGGCGCTGTCGCTGGTCGGTTCCGGGGTGTCGGTGGACGATTTCGCCGCCGATCCCGGCCGCTACGACATTCCCGATTCGGTGATCGGTTTCCTGCGGGGGGAACTCGGCACGCCCGCGGGCGGGTGGCCCGAGCCGTTCCGCAGCCGCGCGCTGGCCGGGCGCGGTGCGGCCAAACCCGAGACCGAACTCACCGCGCAGGACGAGGCCGGGCTGAACGGGAACTCGGCGCAGCGCCGAGAGACGTTGAACCGCTTGCTGTTCCCCGGCCCCACCACCGAATTCCTGGCGCACCGGGAGAAATTCGGCGACACCTCCGGCCTGTCCACGAACCAGTACTTCTACGGCCTGCGGCACGGCGAGGAGCATCGGGTTCAGCTGGAGAAGGGCGTCACGCTGCTCATCGGCCTCGAGGCGATCTCCGAGCCCGACGAGCGCGGCATGCGCACGGTGATGTGCATTCTCAACGGCCAGTTGCGGCCGGTCACGGTGCGCGACCGTTCGATCGCCAGCGAGATTCCGGCCGCGGAGAAGGCCGACAAATCCGATCCCGGCCATATCGCCGCACCCTTCGCCGGTGTGGTCACCCTGGTCGTGGCCGAGGGCGACCGCATCGCCGCCGGTGACACCATCGGCACCATCGAGGCGATGAAGATGGAAGCCGCCATCACCGCGCCCCGCGCGGGCACCGTCGTCCGGATCGCCATCGGCCGGGTGCAGCAGGTGGAGGGCGGCGATCTGCTGGTGGACGTCCGCCCGAACGAGACCGCCGCCGAGTGAACCGGCGGCGGACATCCGGGGGAACGGTGCGAATCGCCGGCGGTGGTTCGCGAGCTGTCCTCGGCGGGAGCGTATTCCGTTGACGCGGATCGTGGCCGGTGTCGCGGGCGGGCGGCGGTTGCGGGTGCCGCCCGCCGGGACTCGCCCGACCTCCGACCGGGTCCGCGAGGCCTTGTTCAGCATGCTCTGCGCGCGAATGGATTTCGACGGCATTCGGGTGCTGGACCTGTACGCGGGTTCGGGCGCGCTCGGGCTGGAGGCGTTGTCCCGCGGCGCATCCCACGCGCTGCTGGTCGAATCCGATCGCAAGGCGGCGGCGGTGGTGCGGGGCAATATCGCGGACCTCGGCTTACCCGGCGGCGAATTACGCAGCAGCACAGTATCTTCCGTACTGGCCACCACCCCACCCGAACCGTACGATCTGGTCCTGTCGGACCCGCCCTACGACCTGGACGGCACCCGGGTCACCGCCGACCTGACCGCCCTGGCCGCAAACGGCTGGCTGTATCCCGACGCCCTCGTCGTCGTCGAACGCGCCACCCGTTCCCCCGAAACCTCCTGGCCCACCGGCTTTTCCCCGCATCGTGAACGCCGTTACGGCGAAACCCGCATCGAATCCGCCGACTACGAACCCTGAACGTCCGGCTCGGTCGCACCGGCCGGACACCGGTTCGTCCGGTGCGTGACGAACATGCCGACGCCAGTCGCAGGTTCAGCGCAGAGCTTGTGCGGCGGCGTCGGCTATTGCGGCGGCGACGGAGGTCAGGGCGGGGGAGTCCAGACGCCATTGTTGCCAGTACAGGGCGACGTCGACGTGCATCGATTCGTCGATGGTGACCAGCGAATCGGCGTAGTCGTGCATGCCGAGTTGCAGGTCGGGGATCAAGCCCCAGCCCAGGCCGAGACGGACGGCCTCGGCGTAGCCGGAGGTGGCGGGGATGTAGTGCCGGGGCGGGTCGACCGGACGCCGAGTGCGGCGGCGCATGAGCCGGTCCTGGAGGTCGTCGTTGTCGTCGAACATGATCACCGGTGCCTGCGCGAAGGCGTGCGCGGTCGCGCCCTCGGGGAACCAGGTGCGGGCGAACTCCGGGGTGGCCATGGGGCGATAGCGCATCGAACCCAGCCGCCGCACCCGGCAGCCCTGCACCGGCTGGGCGGTCGCGGTGATCGCGGCCATGACGGTGCCGTTGCGCAGCAGGCGGGTGGTGTGTTCCTCGTCCTCGCGGTGGATTTCGAAGCAAACCCCGGCGGGCGCACGGGACAGGGCGGGCATCACCCAGGTCTCCAGCGAATCGGCGTTGACCGCGATCGGCAGTCGGACGCGGCGGTCCGCCTCGGTGCCCGCTTCGCCGTAACCGCTTGCGGCGGAGCCGAGTTCGCGTGCGGTATCGCCGGTCAGCAATTCGATCTGCCGGGCCAGGCGAAGTACCGCGAGCCCGGATTCGGTGGGGCGCACGGGTTTCGTGCGTTGCAGCAGGATACGACCGACCGCGCGCTCTAGTGTCTTGATGCGCTGGCTGACCGCTGGGGGGGGGACCCACAGCCGACGTGCGGCCGCCTCGAAGGTGCCCTCTGCGACCGCCGCGTCCAGGGCCCGGAGCTGGTCCAGCTGCAGATCCATATCAAGAAATTGTAATGATCGCTGAAAAACATTAGCTGGCCTGGCCGATGATCGTTACTTAGCGTGGGGCCGGTGAATACGTCGTCGGCCGTGCAGGCTGCCCTGTCGGGCCTGGGTTTCGGACTCTCACTGATCGTCGTGATCGGCGCGCAGAACACCTTCGTGCTGCGTCAGGGCATCCGCCGCGAGCATGTGCTCGCCGTGGTGGCGGTCTGCGCGGTCTCGGACGTGGTGCTGATCGCCGCGGGCGTGGCCGGGCTCGGCGCGATCATCCGGTCGGCTCCCATGGTGCTGGTCTTGGCCCGCTACGCCGGTGCGGCGTTCCTGATCGGCTACGGAATCATGGCGGCGCGGCGGGCGATGTCGCCGGGCGCGCTCACCGGCGAATCGTCCGGCGCCTCGGTGGCGCTGGGTGCGACGCTGCTCACCTGCCTCGGAATGACCTGGCTCAACCCGAACGTCTACCTCGACACCGTGGTCCTGCTCGGTTCGTTCGCCAGTACCTACGCGGGCGCGTACCGGTGGTTCCTGGCCGCCGGGGCGATGCTCGGCAGCATCCTGTGGTTCACCGGCCTCGGCTTCGGCGCGCGCCTGCTGGGCCCGCTGTTCGCTCGCCGAACCGCCTGGCGCGCACTGGATTCGGTGATCGCACTGATCATGTTCACGCTGGGTACCGTGCTGGTGTTGCAGCGTTGAGTCAGCGCGCGCCGGTGAATCCAGTCAGCCGATCCAACGGCCAGGTATTGATGATCCGGGCCGGATCGACGCCGTTGGCCAGCGCCCGCGCGCAGCCGTAACTCTGCCAATCCAATTGGCCGGGCGCGTGGGCGTCGGTGTCGATGGCGAAATGGCAGCCCAGCTCGACGGCCAACCGGATCAGCCGTCCGGGCGGGTCACGGCGTTCGGGGCGGCTGTTGATCTCCACGGCGGTCCCGTAGCGACGGCACGCCTCGAAGACGAGTTCGGCGTCGAACTCCGATTCGGGCCGGATGCCGCGCTGCCCCTCGACCAGTCGTCCGGTGCAGTGTCCGAGGACGTCCACATCCGGATTCGCGACCGCGGTGACCATGCGCCTGGTCATGGTCGCGCTGTCCGCGCGCAGGTGGGAATGCACGCTCGCCACGACGATATCGAGTTCGGCGAGCAGATCCGGGTGTTGATCGAGCGAACCGTCGTCGAGGATGTCGACCTCGATGGCGGTCATGATCCGGAACGGCGCCAGCCGTTCGTTCAGTTCGGCGACCACGTCGAGTTGACGGCGCAACCGCTCGGCGGACAGCCCGTTGGCGACCCGCAGCCGCGGCGAATGATCGGTCAGCGCACAGTATTCGTGCCCCAGCGCGATCGCCGTCCGCATCATCTCCTCGATCGGACTGCCGCCGTCGGACCAGTCCGAATGCGTATGCAGATCCCCGCGCAACAGCTTGCGGATCCGCGCTCCCTCCGGCGCGATCGGCTTCGCCTCCGAACGCAATTCGACCAACTTCGCCGGAACCTGCCCGTCCGCCGCCTGCGCGATCACGGCTCCGGTCTTCGGCCCGACGCCCGAAAGCTCCTGCCAGCCACCACTTTTCCGGAACCGCTCGAACTCGTCGTCCGACAATGCCGCCACCGCGTCGGCCGCCCGGCGATACGCCTTCACCCGATGCGTCTGCGCCCGCCCCCGCTCCATCCAGAACGCGATCTCCCGAAGCGCCGCCTGCACTTTCGACGCCCGGCCAACATCATCCGCGGACATGAACCCTCCTGCGGTTACGTCCGAGACTCGGACAGTCTTGCAATGGCGACCGAGACATGAACAACTCCTGGGGTACCTCCGAACTCGGACTCGCACTCGATGGTCACAACTCTCGCTGCGCCGACCACCTCCAGCATCGCACTCGCGCTGCCGACTACCCTCAGCATCACACTCTCGCCGCGCCGACTAACCCGCTGCCCAACGCAACAACTGACATCGCGAGCACCATCGGTAACTCCCCGGGTACGCCCAAGAGCCCATTGTCACAAGACCGCCGGCCCGAGAACCAAGTCCGGAGGCACCCGACGACCCGCTGAAGTCGCGGGGAGGGTGAGCCCGCTGAAGTCACGGGGAGGCAGGGGCGCCGGGGGAGATCCTCACGTACTTCAGGAAGGCCACGCCGTCCTCGAATACGCGGCTGGTGAGCACGCGGAACCGATTCGGTTCCGGCAGACGCGATCCCGCCCCGAACAGCGGTCGCCCGCTACCCAGCACGATCGGATGCAGCTTCAGGAAGATCTGGTCGATCTCCGGCACCAGCGCTTGGGCGAGCCGGCCGCCTCCGCACAACCAGATGCCAAGGCCCGGTTCGCGTTTGAGCTCTCGTACTCGTGCGAGTGGATCGGCGGAGATGAGTTCGACGTCCGGGGCGGGATTTTCGGGCAGGGTGCTGGAGACCACGAACTGGCGCAGGTGCGCGTACGGACTCGAGGTTCCGGTGCGCACGCCGAAGTCGTGCGTCCGGCGGCCCATCAGGACCGTATCGAAGGTGGCCGGCGGCTGATCGAGGCCCTGGGCCTCCCGCACCTTCGTCGGCAGGGTTTCCGGAAACTGCGCGGTGACCACCGGGACGTGATCACCGCCGACGGGGAAGAAATCCACCGAACCGTCGTCGGTGGCGATGAAACCGTCGATCGTCGAGGCGACGTAGTAGGTCAGTTTGCGCATCTGTCCTCCTCAACAGCCGGGACATGGCCGTACTGAAAACCGTAGCGCGAGCGAAACGGCAGTCGCCGGGTTTCTGCGCGGCTAGCGCCGTGGACGGGGCTGACAGCGCGGGCAGGAGTAGGAGGACCGGTTCATGAATTTCTCGCGCCGGATCGGTGCGCCGCAGCGGCGGCACGGCTCGTCCTCGCGTCCGTAGGCGGCCAGCGAGCGTTCGAAATAGCCGGACTGCCCGTTCACGTTGACGTACAGCGCGTCGAAGGAGGTGCCGCCGGCGCCCAGCGCCTCGGACATCACCGCCCGCACATCGGTGAGCAGCCCGTGCAATGCGGGCCGAGTGAGTTTGCCCGCGATGCGCTCGCCGTGGATACCGGCCCGCCACAGGGCCTCGTCGGCATAGATGTTGCCGATGCCGGACACCACGGTCTGATCCAGCAGCACCCGTTTCACATCGGAGGATTTGGTGCGCATCGTGCGCACCACGGCATCGGCGTCGAACAGCGGATCCAGCGGATCGCGGGCGATATGCGCGACCGCTTCGGGCACCTCGGTGCCGTCGACCTCGACCAGCGGATGCAGCGCCCAGCCACCGAAGGTGCGCTGGTCCACGAACCGCAGCTGCGCACCCGAATCGAGGGTGGCCACGATGTGCGCGTGCTTCTCCAGCGGGGCGTCGGCGGGCTGGACCAGCATTTGCCCGCTCATCCCGAGATGCACCACCAGCGCGATCTCCGGATCGTCGAAGGTCAGCCAGAGGAATTTGCCGCGCCGCCGGGCGGATTCGACCCGCAGCCCGGACATCCGCGCGGACAGATCATCCCCGCCGAGCACATGTCTGCGCACCGAGCGGGGATGTTTCACCGTGACGGATTCGACGATATGGCCGACCACATGATCGGCGAGGCCGCGTCGGACAACCTCGACCTCGGGAAGTTCGGGCATCTACCCCTCATTCAGAGACTGCCAGGCAGCCCCGGCGGCCTTCTGTTCGGCTTCCTTCTTGGACCGGCCCACACCCGAACCGTATGCCTGACCACCGATCACCGCGGTCGCGGTGAACTCCTTGTCGTGATCCGGGCCGGTCGAAGTGATCTCGTATGCGGGCACGCCGATGCCGCGTTCGGCGGTCAGCTCCTGCAGGCTGGTCTTCCAGTCCAGGCCAGCGCCCATGCGCGGACCACGCTCGAGCAGTTCGGCGAACAGCCGCAGCACGACCTCGCGCGCGACCTGGATACCGTGATCGAGATGGACCGCGCCGAGCAGCGACTCCATCCCGTCGGCGAGGATGCTCGGCTTGTCGCGGCCGCCGGTCATCTCCTCGCCCTTGCCCAGCAGCAGATGCCGGCCCAGGCCGCCCTCACCCAGCCCGCGCGCCACCTCGGCCAGCGCGTGCATGTTCACCACGCTGGCGCGCAGCTTCGCGAGTTCACCCTCGGACTTGTCCGGGTGCTCGAGATACAGCCGCTCGGTGATGCTCAGGCCGAGTACCGAATCGCCCAGGAATTCCAGGCGTTCGTTGGTGGGCAGACCACCGTTCTCGTAGGCGTAGGAGCGGTGGGTGAGGGCCAGGCGCAGCAGATCCTCGCGCAGATCCACGCCGAGCGCCTCGAGCAGGCTCGCGTGATCGGCGGCCTCACCCACGGCGGGTGCGTCCGCGCGGTCCTTACTGGCGGTCACTTCTGCGCTGCCGGTGTGATCAAACCGCCGAGGCGACCTGGCGGCCCTTGTAGGTGCCGCAGTTCGGGCACGCGATGTGCGGGAGGGTCTTCTCGCCGCAGGCCCGGTTCGGGCAGGTGATCAGGGTCGGCGCGGTGGCCTTCCACTGGCTGCGCCGGGAGCGGGTGTTGGAACGGGACATCCGGCGCTTCGGAACGGCCACGACTGCTTCTCCTTAAAGTCTCTCCTGCCGGACCTGTCCGGGCCCGCAGGAAATCCGTCTACGTCTAATTGAGGTCGGCGGCGGTGCCGCCGGTGCCGGGGGATTCGGCCGTGAATTTGGCGAGCCCCGCCCAGCGAGGGTCCAGTATCTCATGCCGGTGATCGGAACCCGCAATCGCCATCCGCACACCGCATTCGGCGCACAATCCGGGACAGTCCGGTTCACACAGCGGTTGCAGCGGAAGTTCCAGGCCGACCATATCGGTGACCACCGGTTCCAGATCGATCATGTCGTCCACGAGACGGTAGATCTCGTCTTCCTCGGTGGTCTGCTCGGTGACGCTGTCCGGATAGGCGAACAGCTCGGTCACCTGCAGGACGATCTCGTCGGTGAAGGGTTCCAGGCAGCGTGAGCACTCCCCGGCGACCGGCGCGGTCACCGAACCGGTGACCAGCACACCCTCCGATACCGATTGCAGCGTCAGGTCCAGGTCCACCTCGCCCCCGGCCGGAATGGCGATCAGGTCCAGCCCGATCCGGTCCGGCACGGTCACCGCACGCCGCAGTGTCTTCATCGAGCCCGGTTTGCGTCCGAGACTGCGTGTATCCAGCACGAAACCCGCGTCGCTCGGACGACGACGCGAACCGGGACCGGAGTCGGCGGGCATCACGAACTCACTTCACCTCTAGCCATGGATGGGTAACCAGTCCACGATATCGAATACGCCTGGTCGAACCGAAATCGACCCGATGACGCGGTGATCTGCCGGATCAGCGGCGGAAGTCCCCGGCATAGTCCGGGATGCCGGTACCGGTGCGCAGCTGATGCCGCCCGCGGTCCACGATGCGCATCGTGCTGTGCAGGATCTCCTCGAAATCGGCGAGCCTGCCGTCGACGTACTGGTCGCACTCCCCGCGCAACCGGTCCGCCTCGGCCTGGGCCGAATCGATCAGCCGCGCGGATTCGGCGTGCGCGGCCCGGACCACCTCGGTCTGCTGCACCATGCGGTCCTGTTCGGCCTGGCCCTCGGCGACCGAACGCTCGTAGGAGGACTGCCCGGCGGCGATCATCCGCTCGGACTCCGCACGCGCGCGCCCGGTGAGGGCGTCGAATTCGGCCTTGCCCTCGGTGACGATCCGGTCGGCCTCGGCGGTGGCGGTGGCGACCATGTGATCGGCGTGCGCGCGGGCCTCCGCGACCATCCTGTCGGCGTGCGCCTTGGCGTCGGCGAGGATGCGGTCCGCCTCCTCGCGCGCGGCCGATACGGTCTGGTCGGCCTGGGCGTTCGCGCTGGTGACGGTGTTCTCGGCGGAGTCGGTGGCGTCGTTGACGATCTTGTCCCGGTGATCGAGCACATCCTGGGCGTCGTCCAGTTCGCCCGGGATCGCCTCGCGCACGTCGTCCAGGAGTTCGAGCACGTCACCGCGGGGGATGATGCAGTTGCGCGTGGGAGGGATCCCGCGTGCCTCTTCGACGATCGCGACGAGTTCGTCGAGTGCCTCGAAAACGCGGTACATCTGCTGACCCCACTCTCCTGCCGAACTTGCGATGGCGAACATCTCTGCCGTCGTAGCCCAGTGTGCCTCGTACCGGCGGTGGCCCCGGGGTTCGGCGGCGGTGTGTCGGCTGGTGTTTCCTATCCCACACAAACAAGTGGAGGAAATCTCTCCGGTTGAGTGCTAGATTCTTACCGAGCGGTAGATGAGCCGGGCGCGGGTCCGGCGATGTCCTGATCGGAATCACGATGGCTGTGCTGTATCCGGCAGATCCGGGCATGGGGGTGACCCCAGAGCCCGAATTCACTGCATCCACCGAACTCGAGCAGACCGTGCCCACCCGGCTTCTTCGCGGTGTGGCCGGCCGGCTCGGGGAGTATCTGCGTAGCGACCGGTGGCCGGCTCAGCTGATTCGTTTCGCCGTCGTCGGCGGACTGAGCAACGTCGGATACTTCCTGCTGTTCACCGCCTGCTACGGCGAGGGGCCGCAGGTGGCCAATCTGATCGGGTCGATCGTGAGTACCGCGATCGCCAACGAACTGCATCGTCGCCTTACCTTCCACGCCGCCGCTCGCGTCGGCTGGCTGACCGCCCAGATAGAGGGGGGCGGTCTGGCCCTGGCCGGGTTGGCGATCACGTCGGCGGCGCTGGCCCTGCTGGACGTGGTGGCTCCCGGGATGGGCGATATCGCGGAGGCGATCGCCGTCATCGTGATCACCGCGGCAGTGGGGACCCTGCGTTTCCTGAGCCTGCGCCTCTGGGTGTTCTGACGGGGGCCGCGGCCCGGTCGCGGCGAGGCGGAGTCCAGAATTACCGCATGGCTGGAGCACTGTGCCCCGGATCGTTCGATCCGGTGACGAATGGACACCTGGACGTCTTCGCCCGCGCGGCAGCGCAATTCGACGAGGTCGTCGTGACGGTGATGATCAACAAGAAGAAGCAGGGCATGTTCGACGTGGACGAGCGCATCGAGATGTTGCGCGAGGTCACCGCCGATCTGCCGAACGTCCGGGTGGAATCCTGGTACGGCCTGCTGGTCGACTTCGCCCGCGAACAAGGCATCACCGCAATCGTCAAGGGCCTGCGCGATGCCACCGACTTCGGCTACGAGCTGCAGATGGCGCAGATGAACAAGAAGCTCTCGGGCGTCGACACGTTCTTCATCGCGACCAACCCGGTCTACAGCTACCTGTCCAGCTCGCTGGTGAAGGAGGTCGCCACCTTCGGCGGCGACGTCACCGACATGCTCCCGCCCGGCGTGCACAAGCGACTGCTGGCCCGGCTGGCCGAACGGCGCGGCTGAGCGTTCCTACTTCGCCGGGATCCGGTGCGGGACGAAGGTCGAGGAGTCGTCGGTGATGAGGCCCGGGGTCTCGCGGATGCCCAGGCCCGCCGACTCGTCGCCGACGATCCACGCGCCCAGGACCGGGCGCATGCCGTCGAAATCCGGTAGCGGATCGAGCAATTGGTAGACGTAGCCCTCTTCGCCGTAGACGCCGCCGGTCGAGGTCTCCATGCCGCCGCCGACGATGGTCATGTTCGCGCCCTCGCGGCCGAGCTTGGGTTTGCGGATGTATTCGGTGAGTTCGTGCGGCTCATCGATGTAGGCGGGCAACAGATTCGGATGGCCGGGATACATCTCCCACAGCACCGCGAGCAGGGCCTTGTTGGACAGCAGGGCCTTCCACAGCGGCTCGACCCACATGGTCTCCGGCAGTGAGTCGACCACGCGCTTGCCGAAGTCGTCGTCCAGGGCCCATTCCCACGGGTACAGCTTGAAGATGGATTCGATCGGCGCCTCGGCCAGATCCACGAAACGTTCCAGTTCGCTGTCCCAGCCGACCTCCTCGATCGGCAGTGCGACGGTGTCGAATCCGGCCTCGGCGGCGGTCTCCTGCATATAGGCGGTGGTGACGTTGTCCTCGCCGCTGGCGTCGGCCGAGGACCAGGTGAAGTGCAGTGCGCCCTTCGGAAGTTGCGCGCCCAACTTGCCCCAGCGGTCGACGAGCTTCTCGTGCAGCGAATTCCACTGGTCGTCACCCTCGTGCACGTCGGTGAGCCAGTGCCACTGGACAATTGCCGCCTCGAGCAACGAGGTCGGCGTATCGGCGTTGTACTCCAGCAGTTTCGCCGGACCTCGCCCGTCGTAGCGCAGATCGAAGCGGCCGTAGACGAAAGGGTCCGAGCGACGCCAGGATTCGGCGATCGGCCCCCAACTCCATTCGGGCAGACCGAAATCGGCGAACCGCTCGGTCAGCACGACCTGTTCGGCGGCGTGCAGGCACATGGTGTGCAGCACCTCGACCTGCGCCTCCATCGCGAGGATCTCGTCCAGGTCGAATTCGTAGTGCACCGATTCGTCCCAGTACGGACGCGGACGCCCGTCCACGTCGCGGCCGGGGGAGCCGAAGACCAGACCCTGATCGGCGATGATCCGCTGCCAGCCGCCCCGCGGCCGCTCGCGCACCCGGCGCATCTATGAACCTCCCGACTTTCCGCCGCTCTTGGTACCCAGGCCACCGCGAATCACGGTGCCGCTCTTGGTGCTGACGTGCGCATTGGACGGTGCGCTGAAGCTGCCGCCGACCGGGGGACGGCCGACGGTGTTACTGCCGCCGTAGTAGTACCGGTACTGGTGGCCGTTGAAGAAGAACACCGCGGGAAGTCCGCTGTGGTACGCGCCGGTGCTGGTGGCGTAGTTCTGCGCGGCGACACAGTCGTTGTCGTCGACGACGGTCTGCTGGCCGTTGGTGTCGGTGGTGCAGTAGGCCGTGACGTCGGGTTCGGAGGCCTGGCAGGCCAGATAGCCCGCGCCGACCACCGCGGCCACGCCGACGATCGCCGCGCCGCCGATCAGCGCCCGCTTGCGCTTGCGCTTCTTCTCCTCGAGGGCAAGGGCGGCCGCGCGCTCGGCCTCCTCGGCCCGCTTGCGCGCCTTGTCCCGCGCTCGCGCCTCGGCGACGGTCGGCGGGCGCGGCTGGGTGACGCCCGCTTCCTGACGTTCGATCCGGCCGCGCGGGGCGTCGTCGGGCGGGGGATAGACCGCGCCGCCGACATCGGGAGCCGCGGATTGCGACGTCTCGGAAATGCCGGGAGCCGGCGCTGTCGCCGTCGCGTCCGGATCATCGGAACCGGGCGTCTTCGCCGCCGAATCGCCGAGGCCGGGCAGGGCTGCCGTCGGGCCGGTCCCACCGAGACCCGGCAGGGGTAGCGTCGGATTCGGCATGCCCGCCAGCGGGTTCGGCGGTTCGGGTTCGGCGAAGCCCCGGCCTTGCGGGCCAGGGGATTTCATCCGTTCTGTGGGCCCGGAGTCCTCGGTGGGGTGCGAGCTGCCTGCCTCGCCGGGATCGGGGCTGTACGGCCCCATACCCGGATGTTCCGTTGCCACCGTGCTACTCCCTGTTCCCCGCCGGTTACCGTTCCACGAAGCCCGAGAGTTCGCCCTGGCCGGCACCCCAGTCTTCCACAACCAGATCCACCCGGCCCGGAGTTGTTCCCGATCGCAGCAGCTCCAGCAATTTCTCGCAGTTCTTCCGCGAGCCCTCCGCGATGACGTGGACCCGGCCGTCGGCGGCGTTGCGCGCGTATCCGGTCAGACCGAGTTCGAGCGCGCGGGCACGGGTCCACCAGCGAAACCCCACCCCCTGCACGCGGCCGTGCACCCAGGCACTCAGCCGCACGAGCTCGCTCACGCCTCCACCTCGTCGGCGCTCGGATCCGGCGTGCGCGATGCGCGCTGTGTCGACGGTTCGCTCACGCATCCACCTGGAAGGACAGGTTGATCTGCGATCCGGCCTTCAACGTGCGGCCGACCGTGCACACCTTGTCGATCGCCCGCTGCACGGTCACCAGCAGACGCTGACGTCCGGCCTCGTCCAGTTCGGACAGATCGAGTTCGACGATCTCGTTCAGCTCCGGATACACCTCGCTCTCGCGGTCGGCGTCGCCGGAGACCCGGATGGTGGCGTCGTAGTTCTCGCCGAGCCGGTTCGACAGCGGGAAGTCCGAACTCATCCCCGTACACGCGGCCAGCGCGATCTTGAGCAGCTCACCGGGGGTGAACACACCCTCCACCCCGTCCGAGCCGATCAGCACCTCGGCCCCGCGCGAACTGCGTCCGGTATACCGCCGCGTCCCGGTGCGCTCCACCCACAGCGAGGTCGGCGTCTTGCCGCCCGCGCCGGAAGTAGCCGCGGCAGTAGTGGTCGAGGTCTGTTCAGCCATAGCTCAATCCTGCCATGCTCTGTTTTTTGGCCGGAGCGAAGCGGAGGCAATCAGACACAGAAGCGGTAGCCCATGCCGGCTTCGGTGAGCAGGTGTTTGGGGTGTGACGGGTCGTCCTCGAGTTTGCGCCGGAGTTGGGCGAGATAGACACGGAGATAATGGGTTTCGGTGGCGTAGGAGGGGCCCCAGACCTCGCGGAGCAATTCGCGGCGGCCGACGAGTTTGCCCTGGTTGCGCACGAGCATCTCGAGCACACCCCATTCGGTCGGGGTGAGGTGGACGTCACCGCCGTGTTTGACGACCTTCTTCGCCGACAGGTCCACGGTGAACGAGGAGGTCTCCACGATCGGATCGATCCCCTCGGTGGCGGTCGCGCCGCGCCGGACCGCGGCGCGCAGGCGCGCCAGCAGTTCGTCCATGCCGAACGGCTTGGTGACGTAGTCGTCGGCTCCGGCGTCCAGCGCCTCGACCTTGTCTGCGGAATCGGTGCGCGCGGACAGCACGATCACCGGGGAGGTGCTCCAGCCGCGCAGACCGGCCAGCACATCGATACCGTCCATATCGGGCAAGCCGAGGTCGAGGACCACCACATCGGGATGTTTCTCGGCTGCCGCCCGCAGGGCCGCCGCGCCCGTGGCCGCGGTGATCACCTCGTAGCCCCGCACCGAGAGGTTGATCCGCAGCGCGCGCAGGATCTGTGGTTCGTCGTCCACCACAAGGACTTTCGTCGACGCGGCGACCTGATCGCGGTCGCGGGGCCCGCTCTGGCCGCGCGCGGAGTCCCCGTTGTTCGTGCTCGCCGGTGTCGTCACCCGAGTTCCTCCTGTTCTTGCTGCCGAACGGCCGGTAGGTCGATCACCACGGTCAGGCCCCCGCCCGGCGTGGGCTCGGCGTGCACCTTGCCGTCCATCGCCTCGACGAATCCGCGCACCACCGACAGCCCCAGGCCGACTCCGGTGGAGTTGTCCCGGTCGCCGAGCCGCTGGAACGGTTCGAACAGCTGATCCTCCAGCCCGGTCGGCACACCGGGACCGTAGTCGACGACCGTGAGCGAGACCCGGTCCCCGGTGTGCTCGGCGATGACCCGGATCGGGGTTTCGGCGGGGGAATACCGCAGGGCGTTATCGATCAGATTGGCCAGGACGCGGTCCAGCAGACCGCTGTCGGCGAGCACCTCGACATCGCCGACCTCCACCTTCACCCGGTCGTGCACCGCGCGGCGCAATCCGCGGGTGCCCATGCCGACCCCGACCACCGCGCGGTTCACGACCTCCTCCAGGTACACCGGTTTGAGCCGCGGGGTGACCACCCCGACGGCCAATCGGGAGGAGTCGAGCAGATTCCCGACCAGGCCGGTGAGTTGATCGACCGATTCCTCGACGGTTTCCAGCAGTTCGGCGGTGTCCTCGGCGGAGAATTCCACATCGTCGCTGCGCAGGCTGGACACCGCCGCATTGGCCGCCGCGAGCGGGGTGCGCAGATCGTGGCTCACCGCCGAGAGCAGCGCCCGGCGCAGCCGGTCGGCCTCCATCACTCCGGCCGCGGCCTGCGCCTCGTCGGCGAGGCGGCGCTGGCGGACCAGGCCGGCCGCCTGGTTGGCCACCGCGCCGAGCACGACGCGATCGGCGGCGGTGAGCGCGCGACCGTTGAGCAACAGCCAGTGCTGATCGTCCCCGGCCTCGATGGCGGTGTCCGCATCGCTCACCCGGCGCGCGGGATCGGTACCGACACAGGCGATCACGTCGTCGTCGGTGTACAGGGCGACCGCGCGCTGGCCGTAGGTCTCGCGGGCGTGTTCGAGCAGATCGGGCAGATTCGCGCCGTGCAACACCGCCCCCGCGAACAGGGTCAACAGCTCCGCCTGACGCGAGGCCGTGCGCGCCTCACGGGCGCGTCGTTTGGAGATGTCGACCAGCGCGGCCACCGCGACGGCGACCATCGCCATCACCACGATGGTGAGGAAGTTGTTCAGCTCGGCGATGGTCAGGCTGTAGCGCGGGGAGACGAAGAACCAGTTCAACAGCAGACCGCCCAGCACCGCGGACAGTGACGCCGGTGCGACGCCGCCCAGCAGGGCCACCGCGATCACGCCGATGAAGAACAGCGCGCTCTCCCCGGCCAGATCCAGGCGCGAGTCCAGGAAGTAGTAGCAGATCGCGGTGATCAGCGCGGGCACCAGCAGCGCCGCGAGCCAGGAGGAGAGTGTGCGTTCCGGCGGCATCAGTGACGACCAGCGAAATCCTCGATTGGACTCCTCGTGGGTGACCATGTGCACATCGATCTTGCCCGACAGTTGCACCACGGTCGAGCCGATGCCCTCATCCAGCATCCGGGCCCAGCGCGAGCGCCGGGAGGTGCCCAGCACGAGTTGGGTGGCATTGACCCCACGGGCGAAATCCAGCAGTGCCGTGGGGACGTCCTCGCCGGTCACGGTGTGCAGGCTCGCGCCGAGACCGGTCGCCAGCTCGCGCAGCCGGTTCAACCGCTGGGTGGACACCCCGGCCAGGCCGTCGCCGCGCACCACGTGCACGACGATCAGTTCGGCGCTGGATTTGGTGGCGATGCGGCTGGCGCGGCGCACGATGGTCTCGGATTCGGGCCCGCCGGTCACCGCGACGACGACGCGTTCGCGCGCCTCCCAGGTCTCGGTGATCCGGTGCTCCTCGCGATATTTCGCCAACGCCGCGTCGACCTGGTCCGCCAGCCACAGCAGTGCCAATTCCCGTAGCGCCGTCAGGTTTCCGGGCCGGAAATAGTTGCGCAACGCCGCATCGACCTTGTCGGCGGCGTAGACGTTGCCGTGAGATAGCCTGCGCCGCAACGCTTCCGGGGTGATATCGACCAGCTCGACCTGGTCCGCGCCGCGAACCACCCAGTCCGGCACGGTTTCTCGCTGCACGACGCCGGTGATCTGCTCGACCACGTCGTTGAGGCTCTCCAGATGCTGCACGTTGACCGTGGAGATCACATCGATGCCGGCGGCGAGCAGTTCGTGCACATCCTGCCAGCGCTTGTCGTTCTTCGAGCCGGGCACGTTGGTATGCGCGAGTTCGTCGACCAGCACGACCGCGGGCGCGCGGCGCAGAACCGCCTCGACGTCGAGTTCGGTCAGTGTCGCGCCGCGGTAGGACATCGTCTTCATCGGGACGCGCTCGATGCCCTCGAGCAGCACGGCGGTCTTGGCCCGGTTGTGCGTCTCGACCACTGCGGCGACCACGTCACGGCCGCGGTCCAGCCGCCTATGTGCCTCGTTGAGCATGGCGTAGGTCTTGCCGACGCCCGGCGCGGCACCGAGGTAGATGCGTAGCTGACCGCGTTTCACGCGTCCATCATCTCGCGTGGGCGCCATCGTGGCTGGTGGCGCGCTGTGGTGGCGTGGTCCGGCATGGACGTCTCCTGGGTGTAGAGGTGTGGCCGGGAGAATGTGCGGCCGGGCCCTACCTGTCTACCGTCGCCACACCGGTCGACCGGGGAATTGACGTTTTCTTGACGCCCCGGACCTCGACCTTTACGCCCTTCGAGCGGCCGTGCGAACCCACCCGTAAGCGGCCCGTCAAGGCCACCGCCCCGGGCGCTAAGAAGGCGTCAAGGACCCTCGTGAAGACACCGTTCGGACGCTTGACTCACTGGCGGCGCACTCGTGTGCGCCGCTGGTCCAAGAAAGGTTCGACCCATGTCTGTCGTGGTGTTCACGGTTCTGACCGTGGCGGTCTTCGCCCTGCTCGGGCTCATCCAACGGGGAGTCGAACGACTGTGACACAGAACATCATCGGTCTCGCGCTGGCCGTCGGAATCGCGATCTACCTGATCGTGACCCTGCTGTACCCCGAAAGGTTCTGAGTGAACACGACCACTGCGGGGATCGTCTTCGTGGCGGCCCTCGTCCTCGTGCTCGCCGTGGTCCACATACCACTCGGCGACTACATGTATCGGGTCTTCAACCGGGAGAAGCATTCTCGCGCCGAGCGCGTCGTCTACCGGCTCATCGGAGTCCAGCCCGGGGTCGAGCAGACGTGGGCGGTCTACGCCCGCAGTGTGCTGGCGTTCTCGGCGATCAGCGTGCTGTTCCTGTTCTTCCTGCAATTGTTGCAGGGCAGGCTGCCGCTGCATCCGCACGATCCCGGCACGAAGATGACCGGAGACCTGGCCTGGAACACCGCGATCAGTTTCGTGACGAACACCAACTGGCAGAGCTATGCCGGTGAGTCCACGATGGGGCACGTCGTGCAGATGTGCGGTCTGACGGTGCAGAACTTCGTCTCGGCCGCGGTCGGCATCGCGGTGGCGATCGCGCTGGTCCGCGGTTTCGCCCGGCACCGCACCGGCGAATTGGGCAACTTCTGGGTTGATCTCGTGAGGGGGACCATCCGGATTCTGCTGCCCATCGCGTTCGTCTTCGCGATCGTGCTGATCTCCGGCGGGGTGATCGAGAACTTCCAGCTGTTCTCCCGGACCGCGTCCACGATCGCAAATACCGGCTCCCAGACGCTGCCGGGCGGTCCGGTCGCTGGTCAGGAGGCCATCAAGCTGCTGGGCACCAACGGCGGCGGATTCTTCAACGTCAACTCCGCGCATCCGTACGAAAACCCGACCGCCTGGACGAATTTCGTGGAGATCTTCCTGCTGCTGGTGATCAGCTTCTCGCTGCCGCGCACCTTCGGGCGCATGGTCGGCAGTAAGAAACACGGATTCGCGATCGTCTCGGTGATGGGCACGCTGGCGCTGTTCAGCGTGTTCCTGACGAACTTCTTCCAGC
>CBJNFW010000084.1:0-28592 GCA_966435935.1 uncultured Nocardia sp. | reverse complement strand
GTGGCCGGTAACCGGTGCTCGTACCAGCAGCCTCGAAACACACGGCCAGCAATACGGACTCACACCAGCCGAACATCGCAGGACGCGACCGGTAACCCGCACTCGCCAACCGAACACCGAAACACACAGCCAGCAACCCAGACTCACACCAACCGAACGTCGCAAAGCGCAGCCGGTAACCCGGACTTGGGCCAGCCGAGCACAAAACCTGCGCGGGCACGGCAGTTTCCTCGAACCAGCCGCGAGAAACCTAGCGCGGACGGCGACCGCGCCCGCCCACGGTGATCGTGACGACCGGGCGCACATCCCCGGAAAGTGCGATGCCCGGGCTCAGGCCCGGGAAGTTCGCGCGCGGCCGGTCACGGCCTGGGCTATGTCGACGTATCGGTCTATGCCGGAGGCGAATTCGGTGCCGATCGGTTGCAGCAGGGTGACGTGGTCGGCTCCCGCGGCGAGGTGCTCCTCGATCTTCGAGGTAATCGAATCGGGTGTGCCGTGAGCGACGAGCGCATCGACCACACGATCGTCGGCGGTAGCGTTTTCGGCTATCTCATAACCGAATTCGGCTACGGCGGCGCGAAAGGGCGGGCGGGCGGCCCAGGTGGAGACGACCTGTCGCGCGGCGTCGCGGGATCGGCCGAGGTCGTCGTCGATCACCACGGACAGACCCACTACGAGCAGTTTGTCCGGGCCGAGTGTGCGCCTGGCCCGTGCGGTGTGCTCGGGAGGGAGTCCGGCGGGCAGTGCGCCGTCGGCGATCTCTCCGGCCAGGGCGAGCATCTTCGGGCCGTTCGCCGCGAGAATGCGCGGATACGCGGTGTCCGGTGCGGGAGGCCAGGTTTCGGCGTTCATTCCGGCGACGTAATCGCGCATCGTGGTCAGCGGGGAACCGAACGACCGGCCGACGCTCTCGGCCTGCTGCGGGTAGCCGACGCCGAGGCCGAGTACGAAACGGTCCGGATAGGCCTGGGCGAGGTAGGCCGCCGCACCGTGCGCGGTCTGCGGTGGGCGGGCCCAGATGTTGGCCACGCAGGTCCCCACTGTCAGGCGTTCGGTCGCGGCGAGCAGCACGGACAGATGGGTGAAGGCGTCCTTGCCGATGACCTCGTTGGTCCACAGAGCGCCGTAACCGGCCTGCTCGAGGCGGCGGCCCGCCTCGCGCTGTGCGTCGGCGGACGGGGTGCTGGTGAAGGAGACCGGCAGGCTCACGCCCACCGGTCCCAGCGCGCGGCGTGCCGTGTCCACGGCGGGGGTGATCGTCATGGGCGTTCCTCCAAGGAAGTTCGAGTCAGCGGACAGCTTCACTGTGCTGCCGGGTGAGGTGCGCAATCCAATGAATCTTTCGCATCAGGTATTGCGTTTCGCGCATCACCGCAGCTGGCACCGGCCGGCCCGACGGCGAGCGAGATACGCCCGGGATACTGTGGGGTCATGACCGACGTCCCGCCCGCGGTGGAACTCGACCTGCGGCTGGTGCACTGCTTCACCCTCGTCGCCGCGCACGGGCATTTCGGTCGCGCCGCCGAGGCCTTGCACGTCACGCAACCATCGTTGAGCCGCCAGATCAACCGGCTCGAAAAACAACTCGGCGCGCGGCTGCTGGATCGCGGTCCACGAGGCACCGCGCTCACCGAGGCGGGCCGGGTCTTCCTGCCGCAGGCCAGAGCGCTGCTGCGCACGGCGAGCCGGGTTGTAGCGCAGACCCGCGCCGCGGACGGGTCCGGTCACGTCACGATCGGCTACACCGGGGACCTGATCGTCACGCCCGTCGTGCGCGAGATGCGCCGCCGTCATCCCGACGCCGAGGTGCGCGCACAGCACGTGCAGATCACCGATGTCCCTGCCGCACTCCTCGATCACCGGGTCGACGCACTGGTCACCCGACTTCCCTTTCCGACCGAGGGCCTACACGTCACCGTCCTCTACACCGAACCGCGCATCGTTCTGTTGCCCGTCGATCATCGCTTGGCGCACAAGGACTTTCTGACCCTCGACGACATAGCCGACGAACCCATCCCGCGGCTGCGCCGATCCAACCCGGCCTGGAGCGCCTACTGGCGGATGGACCCGCGTCCCGACGGCCGCCCCGCCCCTGACGGCCCGATCATCGACGCCCTGGAGGACAAACTCGAAGTCGTCGCCGCCGGCGAGGCGATCGTCATCACCGCGGGCGGCCAATTCCCCGCCCTCCGGCCGGACGTCATCGCGCTACCCCTGCGCGGCGTAGATCCCGCCCACGTGGTCCTCGCCACCCGCCGCAATACCCGAAACCGCCTGGTCACCGCCTTCGCCGAATATGCACGGGAGCAACTCACCGGCTCGGCCGCGGCCGGCCGCGAAGGCACGCGGCCCGATGCCGCCGCGGGCGGTCCGAACTCCGCGCCGCCGTCCGATCCCGACCCGCCGCCGAGATGAACCGCACCGGGACAGCGCGCGTGGCCGGAGACCGCGCGAAACGGTCCCCGGCCACCACAGGGACTCGAATACCGTTGCGGCTCTAAGCGATTCCGGCGACCGACTCGGGGTTGAATTCATCGCGCCAGCGGATGGCTTCTTCCAGGGTGCTCAGGTCGTAGTCGGGGCCGCCGGTGCCGACGGTGAACAGGGTTGCTCCGGCGGCGACCAGGGTGGGGGCCGCTTCGACGCCGGGCCAGTTCACCGAGCGTTCGATGGCGGTCGGGTCGGTGCCCACGTCGCCGCAGTGGTCGGCGAGGATCTTCGACTTGCGTTCCAGGACATCGACATCGGCGAAGGTATGCCAGATGTCGGCGTATTCGGCCACCAGGCGCAGGGTCTTGCGCTCACCGCCGCCGCCGATCAGGATCGGGATATCGCGGACCGGCTGCGGGTTGAGTTTGCCCAGGCGCGCGGTCAAGCGTTCCATGTACTCCTTGAGCAACGCCAAACGTGTTCCGGCGGTACCGAATTCGTAGCCGTACTCGTTGTAGTCCTTCTCGAACCAGCCCGCGCCGATGCCCAGGATGAGGCGTCCGCCGGAGATGTGGTCGACGGTGCGGGCCATATCGGCGAGCAGGTCGGGATTGCGGTAGCCGCCGCCGGTGACCAGCGCGCCGAGCTGGACGCGCTCGGTCTGCTCGGCGATCGCGCCGAGCATGGTCCAGCACTCGAAATGGGCCCCGTCGGGGTCGCCGTAGAGCGGGTAGAAGTGATCCCAGTTGAACACGACGTCCACCCCGGCGTCCTCCGCGCGGCGCACGGCATCGCGGATGAGGTTGTACTCGGGTGCGTGCTGCGGCTGTAGCTGGACTCCGATGCGAACCGGTCGGGTCATTGATGCACTCCTCGATGTGAGCGTTCAGCAACTGCGAATGACCTCTCAGAGGCTACCGCCGGGACATCCGCGATGTCCGGCGAGCAGGTACGCCCACAGCGAACCGGCACGCCGTGGACGCCTGCCCAGTACTATGCGTTCAGCGGTTCGCCGCGCCCACCCTCTACTCGGATCGTCCGGCACGTTCCTGCCGGTGAAGGGATGTTTTCTGATGGCCACGGTCACTTTCGACCACGCGACCCGGGTGTATCCGGGCGCCGCCAAACCCGCCGTCGACGCGCTGGATCTGGAGATCGCCGACGGCGAATTCCTGGTTCTGGTCGGCCCGTCCGGCTGCGGCAAATCGACCTCGCTGCGCATGCTCGCCGGACTCGAGGACGTCGACGGCGGCCGGATCCTGATCGGCGACAACGATGTCACCAATGCCGAACCCAAACAGCGCGATATCGCGATGGTGTTCCAGAACTACGCGCTCTATCCGCATATGACCGTCGCGGAGAACATGGGCTTCGCGCTGAAGATGGCGAAGGTCGCCAAGGCGGAGAAGGAGCAGCGGGTCCGCGAGGCCGCGAAACTTCTGGACCTGGAACAGTTCCTGGATCGCAAGCCCAAGGCGCTGTCCGGTGGTCAGCGGCAGCGCGTCGCGATGGGCCGGGCGATCGTGCGACAGCCGCAGGTGTTCCTGATGGACGAGCCGCTGTCGAATCTGGACGCCAAACTGCGCGTGCAGACCCGCACCCAGATCGCGCAGTTGCAGCGCCGGCTGGGCACGACCACCGTGTACGTCACGCACGACCAGGTCGAGGCGATGACCATGGGCGACCGGGTCGCGGTGCTGAAGGACGGTCTGTTGCAGCAGTGCGCGACCCCGCGCGATCTGTACCGCAACCCGGCGAACCTGTTCGTCGCGGGATTCATGGGATCGCCCGCGATGAATCTGTTCACCCTCCCGCTCGCCGACGGGGCCGCGCAGCTGGGCGGTCACGCGCTGCAGGTGCCGCGCTCGGTGGCCGATGCCGTGAACGGGCGGGTCGTGGTCGGCATCCGCCCCGAACACCTCGAGTTCACCGAATCGGGCAACGGCATCGCGATGGAGGTGGACGTGGTCGAGGAGCTCGGCTCGGACGCCTACGTCTACGGCCGGGCGCTGAACGAGAACGGTTCGGGCGCAGAGGAATCCATCGTCGCGCGAGTCGACTGGCGCAACCCGCCGACCAAGGGCGACAAGCTCTCTCTCACAGCGGATCCGGAGAACGTCTACTTCTTCGCGCCCGAAGACGGTAAGCGGCTCAACTGATTTCGTCCGGCCGGGCCCGCCCCTGCTCGCGGGTCCGGCCGCGCCGCCACTGCTTGTTCAGGCGGATCCGCAGATTGTCCATCGGGACCTCGTTTCCGGCCGCGCTGCGGATCTCCACCCGGACCGGCTCGCTCGTATCGTTCTCCACCCGCTCGAGCGGCGGGGTCCCGCCCTGCAGATATTGATCGCCCCACTGCCACAGGGCGAGCACGACCGGGATCGCATCGCGGCCCATCTCGGTGAGCACGTATTCGTTGCGGGTGCGTTTGCCCTCCTCGCGGTAGGGCTGCTTGCGCAGCAGGCCCGCGGTGGTGAGTTTGCGCAGGGCCGCTGCAGCGGCGGCGTCGGTGATGCCGACGCGTTCGGCGAAACCGTCGAATCGCGTGGTGCCGTAGAGGGCCTCGCGCAGGATCAGGATCGCCGAACGGGTGCCGATGACGTCCAGCGCCTTGACGACGGAACATCCCTCCGGCTTCCACGAGCGCAGATCACGTAACGGGCCTTCGAGTACAGCAGACATGACACACATCATACGACTCTGGCTTGTGGTGAGTATTGTCAGCATCCTACTCTGGCTATAGAACAATTTAGCGAGACCGCATCGTCGCGGTCGGCCGGAAGGAATCGCCATGAGAGACGCAGTGATCGTCGAGGCCGTGCGGACCCCGATCGGCAAGGGCAAGCCGACCGGCGCGCTGCACGGGGTGCATCCGGTGGACCTGCTCGCCCACAGCCTGCGGGAGGTGGTGCGGCGAACCGGTATCGATCCGGCGCTGATCGACGACGTCATCGGCGGGGTGGTGACTCAGGTCGGCGAACAGTCCGTCAACATCAGCCGGCGCGCCGCCCTGGCCGCGGGATATCCCGAATCGGTGCCCGCGACGACCGTGGACCGGCAGTGCGGAAGCAGTCAGCAGGCCATCCACTTCGCCGCACAGGGCGTGATCTCCGGCGCGTACGACATCGTGGTGGCGGCCGGACTGGAATCGATGAGCCGGGTTCCGATGGGTTCGAGCGTGGTCGGAGCCACCGATATCGGCGGGGTCGCCTTCAACGAGCGCTATCCGGAAGGGCTTGTGCCACAGGGCATCAGCGCGGAATTGATCGCGTCGCGATGGAAGATCGGGCGGACCGAGCTGGACGAGTTCTCGCTCGCGAGTCACGAGAAGGCCGCGGCCGCGACCAAGAACGGGTCCTTCGAGGCGGAACTCGTTCCGCTGGAGGGTCTTTCCACCGACGAGGGTATTCGCGTCGGCAGCACGCTCGAGACGCTCGGCGCGTTGCGCCCGGCCTTCTACAGTCCCGAGTACGCCGCCCGCTTCCCGGAGATCGGCTGGAACATCACCGCCGCCAACGCCAGCCAGATCAACGACGGCAGCGCCGCGGTCCTCATCATGACCAGCGAGAAGGCCGCTCAACTGGGGCTGACCCCGCTGGCCCGGCTGCACAGCTTCGCCGTCGCGGGCGACGATCCGCTGCTGATGCTCACCGCGGTCATCCCGGCGACACGAAAGGTGCTGGAGCGCAGCCGTTTGCAACTCGCCGACATCGACCTGTTCGAAGTCAACGAGGCGTTCGCCGCGGTGGTCCTGGCCTGGGCCGCCGACACCGGCGCCGACCTGAGCCGGGTCAACGTGCACGGCGGCGCGATCGCCCTGGGTCACCCCCTCGGCGCATCCGGAGCCCGCCTGGCCACCACCCTGGTGCACGCCATGCGCGAACGCGGCGCCCGCTACGGCCTGCAAACCATGTGCGAGGCAGGCGGTTTGGCCAACGCCATGATCCTGGAAAGGCTCTGAGCCCCGGCGGCACCGGGGTGGCACATCACGACCGTGGCAAATCCATGACCATGCGAACCGGCTGCCCGGTCGTCTGCGCGATCGTGCGGTAGTCTTCGCCGTCGGCGAGGACTACCAGGCCCTCCCGCTCCGCCGGCGCGGCAACGAGCAGATCCACCGGCCCTGCTGAGCGGTGCTGCCCTCGGCAGTCAGCAACTCCTGGACCTCAGCCGCACGTTCGTCTGCTCGTCCCCAAGTCGAGTTCCACCGCCGGGCAAATAGCGATCAGGCCCGGGATTAGGCTGGGCCGGTGAGCCAGAGCAGTGGACGCACAGCCGGGGGCAGGTGGGCGCATGGGTGAGCTGATCGATCCCGAATCCGCGCAGGTGTACGCGATTCCGATGCGGAATCGGTTTCGGGGGATCACGGTGCGGGAGGGAATGGTTTTCGAGGGGCCGTTGGGGTGGGGCGAGTTCTGCGCGTTTCCGGAGTACGGGGATCGGGAGGCGGCGGGGTGGTTGGCCACCGCTGTCGAGCAGGTCACGGTGGGTTGGCCGGAGCCGGTGCGGGACCGGATCGCGGTGAATTGCACTGTGCCCGCGGTGGCTGCGGAACGGGCGTATGCGCTGGTCGCCGGGTCGGGATGCCGGACGGCGAAGGTGAAGGTCGCCGATCATCCCGATTCGCTGGCGGAGGATCTGGAGCGGGTAGCGGCCGTGCGTTCGGCTCTCGGACCCGGCGGGGCGATCCGGGTGGATGCGAACGCGCTGTGGGATGTCGATACCGCTGTCGATCACCTGACGCAGATCGACAGGGCCGCAGGCGGTTTGGAATACGCCGAGCAGCCCTGCCGGACCATCGAGGAGTTGGCGCGGGTGCGGCGGCGGGTGGATGTCCGGATCGCCGCCGACGAATCCATCCGCCGGGCCGAGGACCCCTTGCGGGTCGCGGTGGCCGGTGCCGCGGATATCGCGGTGCTGAAATGCACTCCGCTGGGCGGAGTTCGGCGCGCGTTGCGGGTGGCCGCGGCCGCCGGGCTGCCGTGCGTGGTCTCCTCGGCGTTGGAGACCAGCGTCGGACTGTCGGCCCAACTCGCGTTGGCCGGAGCCCTGCCGAACCTCGAATTCGCCTGCGGACTGGGGACGGTGAACCTCTTCGAGGGCGATACGGTGACCGATTCGCTCCGCCCGGTCGACGGATACCTGCCCGTCCCGCGCATCGCGCCGACTCCGGACCCCGAACTCCTGCGACGTTTCCGGCATCCCGATCCGGAGCGCACCCGATGGTGGCGGGATCGCCTGGACCGAGTCCAGCGCCTGCTGCCCATCACCTGAGCGACGGGGCCTGACCCACCGATGCCACCGCGAATCCGCCCCAGGCACGGCGATTTCCGGACTCCTCGCCGAGGGTCCGCTGCTCGGTGAGCGAGAGGCCGCATGACCCGAGCAGCTCGGCGAGACGGTCGCGGACGGGCGGTGTGCTGTCGACGCCGAACTTCAACTCCTCGCCCGCGGACGCCGTGGCGGCTCGGCCGTAACGCCAGTACAGCGAGGACGATTCGAGCGGCTCGCTGGTGAAGTAGTCGAATGCGACCAGGCTGCCGGGAGCGGTCGAGGCGATCTTGCGCAGGGTGTCCTCGACGGCCGAGCGGTCGAGATACATGATCACCCCCTCCCAGAGGAACAGCGTCCGCTCGCGCGGGTCGAAGCCCGCCCTCCTCAGGCAGTCGAGCCAGTCCTCCTTCTCGAAGTCGGCGGGCACGAAAGTAACTCTGCTGGAATCGATTCCGGCCTTCTCCAGGGTCTTGCGCTTGACGGTCTGGGTCGGCGGGGTATCGACCTCGAAGACACGCACCGGCGAATCGGGCGCCGGCCCGTAGGCACGGGTGTCGAAACCCGCACCGAGGATGACGAACTGCGTGACCTCGGGCAGATATCGCTCGAGGGTCGTATCGAAGAATCCGATACGCGCGGCGGCCTCGTACTGCGGGGAAACCTTGCCCTCGAAGGGGTATCGGAACGCCCGCGGCACGTACCCGGTCAGCCGATGCGCCAGGAACACCGGAGCGGTGGTCAGGAACAACGCAGGTTTAGGGACACCGGGCAGCGCCCGAAGCAGCCGGTCGGCCGCGATGTCCGGCCGCGTCCCGAAGTTGTGCTCGGAGAACCGGGCGCTGAGCGGGCCCTGCGCGGTGCCGGACACCCCGGACCGGCCCGAGGTGACCGTCGCGCTGATCCACACCAGATAACCGAGCACGACCAGCGGAGACATCACGGTGCACAGAACGTAGAAAGCCACACGTGACACGAACGCGCGCACATTGCCTCCCTCGATTCGACGTCGATGCCGACACTACAACCGAGTCCGGGTATGAATGCCGCGACCGCCCACGGCGTGCTGCCCCGAGACCCGCTGCCGAACGGCCCGGTCAGCCGATCCGCGCACCACATCCCAGCAGCGACGTGCGCAGCACCAGCGCGGCCTCCGGTCCGATGACGCCGTCGACCAGCTCGAGGTATCGGGCACAGAATTCCGGCCCGTGCGGCGCGCGCTGCGCACCCGGCTCGTCCAGGTGGTGCGCGATCTCGTGCAGAATCACCAATTCCCGCAGCGCCCAGGCGCTTCCGCCGGTGTGCAGCGGAACAGCGAGCACCGCGCCCTCGGTTTCGTAGTGCGCGGCCGACGCCCCCGCGCGCGCCCGGACCGTCACCGGCTCACCCGCGCGAACCCATTGCGCGCGAACCCAATTCAGCGCCAGCACCCGATCCGCGTAGCTCTGCACCGAGGCAACCGAGGCGAACCGCCGCTCCACCGGCAACGTGATCTGCGAGCCGTACAACTCCACGGTTCGCGACCCGGCCTCGTCCGCCCGGTCGAACATCCGCCGCACCAATCCCTCGGCGTCGTACACACGGCTGCGCTGCTCATCGCGCGCGCTCACGCTTCGGGCCCGGTTCCCGGCAGCACCGGCGGCGGACTCGTCCGCGGCTCGCGATCACGCGTACGGCCGCGACAGCACCGCTCACCACACTCCGCGTCCGGCATCGAACCTCCCACTGTCCGGGCCATCCATGACATCTTCACGACATCGGCGCAACTGCGCCGAGCCCGTCACCGTTACGAAACCGGCCGTAGGTCCGCCTCATCCGCCGAGTTGTCCACGCGCCGCGCCGAGTTCGGGTGAGGAACCCAGCCGGGCGGCCCGTCCCGCACGGTCACCGGCTCGCCGGGCGCCGGGCGAATACCCGGCGGACTCCTGCGGTCCGCGCCAGGTGCCGCGCGCCTCGGAGGTGCGGGTGTAGAAGCTGGTCAGTTCGAGTTCCTTGTCGCGCAGGGCTATCGCGGTACCGGGGGCCGCGGTCGGCTCGTCCCGCACCTGAGCCTCCACCTCGGCCTTGACCGCGGCCAGGCGGCGGCCGACACGCGCGGCGAAGGCCATCTGGAAGTTCAGCCGGGCCGTGACGGCCGCGACCGGGGCTCGCACCTGCCGCTGCACATTGCGGCCGTAGCGTTTCTCGACGACGACCTTCTCCACCGTCGCGGACCGGTACTGCCCGGACTTGATGTACAGATCCGACGCACGCACCATCTGCACCAGCAAACTCGCGTACAACGCTTCGCAGGAGGCGATATCGGAGTCGAATCCGTACGCGTACACCTGCGTCGAGGTGCGAGCGACATCGCAGCGCACATCGTTGGCGGCGGCGATCGCGACGAACAGCTGCACATAGGTGCGCAGCCCGCGCTTACCCGGCTCGCCGATCGCGATGACCCGCTGCACCGGCGTCGCCCGGCGCTCACGGCCCGTCACATGCGCGCGGGCCACCGCCAGATCGATCGACGAGCGGGTCGCCAGGCGCTGCGCCGCGGCCAGGAACGCTTCGGCCTCGTGCTCGTTGTCGGTCGACTCCGCTTGCCGCAGCAGTCCGCCGATACGCGTGAGCAACTTGTCCTGAGTTGGCTGAGTCGACATCGCGACCCAGAATATAGAGAACCGACCGACACGACAGGCCGCGGACAATGTATCTTGCCTTGTGCAACCGGCTGAGTGTGCCGGCGCTCACGGCTCCGCGTCGCCGCCGCTCGGCTCCACCGTGCGCGCCAAGGCAGCTGCGGCTCGTCTCGACCCTGGAGTATCGATGGCATTGAACAAGGTGAGGTCACGACGCTCGTCCCGGACCTCCCGCGCCGCTCTGGCCGCCGCCTCGGCGGCACTGCTCACCGCGACCCTCGCGAGCGGGTGTTCGAGCAGCAGTGGCAACAACCCGACCACACAGGACCTCGGCGGGCGCGGCCCGATCACCTACGTCGAGGGTAAGGACACCTCGGAGACCGGTGCGGTCAAACAGCTCATCGATCGCTGGAACGCCGCGCACCCGACCGAGAAGGTCACCTTCAAGGAACAGTCCAACGACGCCTCCCAGCAGCACGACGACATGGCCCAGCACCTGCAGGCCAAGCAGTCGGACTACGACGTGCTGGCCCTGGACGTCACCTGGACCGCGGAATTCGCGGCCAAGGGCTGGATCCAGCCGCTGAAGGACTCCTTCGCGCTGGACACCTCCACCCTGCTCTCGCCGACGGTGGCCAGCGCCACCTACAAGGGCAACCTGTACGCCGCGCCGCTGAACACCAACGGCGGCCTGCTGTACTACCGCAAGGATCTGGTGCACAACGCGCCGCAGACGTGGACCGAGATGCTCGGCGACTGCAATATCGCCAAGGAGCACAACGTCGGTTGCTACGCAGGGCAGTTCGCGCCCTACGAGGGTCTGACGGTGAATACCGCCGAGGTGATCAACGCCTATGGCGGAACCTTCGTCGGGCCGGACGGCAAGACCCCCACCATCGACAGCCCACAGGCCCGCGCGGGTCTGCAGGTGCTGACCGACGCGTACCAGAAGGGCGATATCCCCAAGGAGGCCATCTCCTTCGAGGAGCCCGAGAGCCAGAACGCCTTCGCCCAGGGCAAATTGCTGTTCCTGCGCACCTGGCCGAACTTCTACGGTGTGGCCCAAGCCGATTCGTCCGCGGTCAAGGGTGAGGTCGGCGTCGCCGCGCTGCCCGGCAAGGACGGGATCGGCGCCTCCACGCTCGGTGGGTACAACGCCGCCATCAGCGCGTACTCCAAGCACAAGGCCACCGCCCTGGACTTCCTGCGCTTCCTGATCAGCGAGGACGCCCAGCACATCGTGGCCGAGGGCGCCTATCCGCCAGTGCGGTCCTCGCTGTACGACGACCCGGCGCTGATCGCGAAGTTCCCGTACCTGCCGACGCTGAAGGATTCGATCGCCAGCGCCGTGCCGCGGCCGGTCACGCCGTTCTATCCGGCGGTGTCCAAGGCCATCCAGGACAACGCCTATGCTGCGATCACCGGACGGAAAACGGTCGACGCCGCGATCACCGGTATGCAGAAGGGGATCCAGGCCGCCGGGTCCTGACCGCGAGAGCGCCTGTGCCGAGCCGAGTCCCGTAGGAGAGAAGAACGGTGTCAGATCCTTCGGGAACGCCGGAGTACACGCGTGTTGACGAATCCGCGAGCGAACCATCGACCAGCACCGGCGCACCGATCGGTGACCGGAAGTCGCGGGTCGCTCGCGGACTGAACAAGCTGCCCGGATCGGGGCGCGCCTGGTTGTTCGTGGCCCCGGTGCTGCTGGCGCTGGCCGTGGTCATCGGATACCCGGTGGTACGCGCGGTGATCATGTCCTTCCAGAAGGACTCCGGGCTCGACCCGGCGACGGGCATGTTCGTCAACGGCGGCAGTGCCGGGTTCAGCAATTACACGCACTGGCTGCTGCAGCAGTGCACGCTGCCCGCCGGCGGCACCGAGACCTGCCCGACCGGCAATCTCGGCTCGCAGTTCTGGGCCGCGATCCTGGTGACCGTGCTGTTCACCGTCATCACAGTGACGCTCGAGGCGGTCATCGGGCTGGGCATGGCGACCGTGATGGGCAAGACCTTCAAGGGCCGCGCGCTGCTGCGGGCGGCGGTGCTCATCCCGTGGGCGATCCCGACCGCGGTGACCGCGCGGCTGTGGGAGTTCATGTTCCAGTACGACGGCGTGGTGAATCGCGTTCTCGGAACGCACATTCTGTGGCAGACCGATCCGTGGTGGTCGCGCCTCGCGGTGATCATCGCCGACGTGTGGAAGACAACGCCGTTCATGGCGTTGCTGATTCTGGCCGGGCTGCAAGTGATTCCGGCCGACGTGTACGAGGCCGCGCGAATGGACGGCGCGTCGGCGTGGCAGCGCTTGCGCCACATCACCCTGCCGCTGCTCAAACCCGCACTGCTGGTGGCGATCCTGTTCCGCACGATGGACGCGCTGCGCCTGTACGATCTGCCCGCCATCATGACGCAGGGCAACGCCAACACCCGGACCATCTCGATCCTGGTCGTCGACCAGGTGCGCCAGGGGGCCAACAGCGCGTCGGCACTGTCGGTGATCACCTTCCTGCTGATCTTCGCGGTCGCGTTCGTGCTGGTGAAGGTGCTGGGCGCGAATGCGGTTGCGACACAGGAAGAACAGCGGAGGGCGCACTGATGAGCGACACCGGATTCGCCGCTGCCGTCAGCGCGCCGGAGAGCACCCGGGCGGTCACGGCGCGGATGCCGTTGAGCAGGCGATTGCGTTCCGCGAGTACGTATATCGGCGCACTGATCATCCTGGTTTGGGGCCTGGGGCCGTTCTACTGGATGGCCGTCACCGCCTTCCGCGATCCGGGCTACACGTTCGACAACACCCCGTGGCCGACGCATCTGACGACGAAGAACTTCCAGAACGCGTTCGACACCGAACGCGGCAACAACTTCGGCCGGGCGCTGACCAACAGCGTCGTCATCGGCGCGGCCACCACGGTGATCGCCCTGCTGATCGGCATGATGGCCGCATACGCGTTGGCGCGCATCACCTTCCGCGGTAAGACGCTGGTCGCCGGGCTGGTGCTGAGCGCGTCGATGTTCCCGGTGGTCGTCCTGGTGACGCCGCTGTTCCAGCTGTTCACCGATATCGGCTGGCTCGGGCACTACCAGGCGATGATCATCCCGAACATCTCCTTCGTCCTGCCGATGACCGTGTACGTACTGGCCTCGTTCTTCGCCGAACTGCCATGGGAGCTCGAGGAGGCCGCGCGGATCGACGGCGCCTCGCGTTTCCAGGCATTCCGCCTGGTGATGCTGCCGCTGGCCGCACCCGCGGTGTTCACCACCGCGATCCTGGCCTTCATCGCCGCGGTGAACGAATACCTGCTGTCCAGCCTGCTGTCCTCCGACGCGACCGAACCGGTCACCGTCGCGATCGCCCGCTTCTCCGGCAACGACCCCCTGGTCCAGCCGTACACGGCGATCATGGCCGCGGGCGTCATCGTCACCGTCCCCCTGGTCGTCATGGTCCTGCTCTTCCAGCGCCGCATCATCTCCGGCCTCACCGCGGGCGGCGTGAAGAGCTAGCTCCCCTTCGGGATATTCAGTGACCACCGCCGGCACCGGCGTTCCGGCGAAAACCGTTCCGCCGGAATCGGTCCCGGCGATATCGAACACACCGCGGACGTTCAGCAGTGGTGGATGGATTCCACGGTGAACAGGTGCGGGTCGAAGTGGTCGGCCAGGGCGGCGGCCTCGTTCATGTGCGCTCGGGCGGAGAGGTCGGCGAACATCTCGCGGTAGGCGTCGGCGGATTGCCACTGGGCGTAGTTGATCACTCGGGTGCCGTCGTCACTGGCGTGGATGTTGGCGGAGATGAAGCCCGGGACGTGCCGCATCACCTCGTCGGTGGCGCGGGTCAACGCCTCGACCAGGGCGCGCTGCCGGTCGGGCCGGACGGTGAAGACGTTGATCAGGGTGGTGAGCTGGGCGTCGGTCGCGATGGTGGTGGTTGCGGTCATGGCACTGCCTCCATTGATGTCAAGATCCTTACACGACTGATTATGTGTAAGGTTCCTGTCATGAGTCAAGAGGGTGTGGACCGGCGGATCGGCTATCTGATCAAGCAGGCGCAGCAGACGTTCCACCGCGCTTGTGCGGAACGTCTGCGGCCGCTGGGTCTGACCATGTCCCAGTACGCGGTCCTGCGCGCGCTGGCCGACGTTCCCGGCGCCCCCGCCGCCGAACTCGCCCGCCGCACCTTCGTGACCCGGCAATCCCTGCGCGACGTCCTCAACGGACTGCGGCAGGCGGGCCTGGTCACCGTCGCGGATCAGCCGGCCACCGGCCGCTCGCGCCCGGTCACCCTCACCGAAGCGGGCCGCTCCCAACTGAACCGGGCCGACGCCATCGTGATGGCCACCGACGACCGCATGACCGGTGATCTGTCTGCCGCGGATCTCCGCCGCCTGGCCGCGCTCCTGTCGACCTGCATCGAAAACCTCGCCTGACGAACGGAGCCGCTCGGTCGAGACTCCCGGACAGGCAGGCCGCGGCTCGCGGACGGTCCCGTGGAGGCTGCCGCCACCGCCCCGCACCGCCGGAATTCCGGACCGGCTCTTAGTCTGGTGAGGGAGTGGTTCCGTGCGGTTGTTCGATCACCTTGTTCTTGTAGTCCGAGGAGTTGATCGTGAGCTCGATCCGTATGCGGTGGCGAGGACGGCGCAAGACCGCGCCCTATCCCTCGCTCGCGGGGTGGAATGAGCTTCCGGAACGGGTTCGCCGGCCGCCTGCGGCTCCGGTGCGGCGGCCGCGGCGGCGCAGCAGGCCGGAGGGCGGCGAACCGGCGCACGAGCGATCCGGCCGGACTCGGGGACAGCGGATTCGGCGGTTGTCGCTGGCGTTGTTCCTGATCTTCTTCGTGATTCCGGCGTTGCTGCTGGCGTTGGCCTACTGGAGTGCGCAGGTGCCCCCGCCGGACGCGGTGCAGTCCAACCAGATCGCCACCATCACCGCCGACGACGACACCACCGTACTGGCGAGAATCGTTCCGCCGGAAGGCAACCGGACGCCGGTGCCGCTGACGCAGGTGCCGGTTCCGGTGCGCGACGCGGTGCTGTCGGCGGAGGACCGGAACTTCTACACCAATCCCGGATATTCCACCTCGGCGTTCCTGCGCGCGGCGCGGGACAATCTGCTCGGGCACGACGACGCCGGCGGCGGGTCCACGATCACCCAGCAGTACGTCAAGAACGCCTTCCTGAGCTCCGAGCGCACCATGTCGCGCAAGGTCCGCGAGCTGATCATCTCGGCGAAGATGGCGCGGCAGTGGAGTAAGGACGACATCCTCGCCGCCTATCTGAACACCATCTACTACGGACGCGGCGCATACGGGATCGCGGCCGCGGCGCGCGCGTACTTCGCCAAACCGGTGCCGGAGCTGACCCTGGCGGAAGGGGCCGTGCTGGCTTCGGTGATCCGCACGCCGTCGCTGCTGGATCCGGAGACACATCTGCCGCAACTGCGGGCACGCTGGAACTATGTGCTCGACGGCATGGTCAGCATGGGCAAGTTGCGTGCGAAAGACCGTGCGGCGCTGGACTTTCCGCAGATCGCTCCGGTCAGCGCGTTCACCGACGAGGCCGCGCACAACGCGAACGGACTCATCCGGACCCAGGTCCTGACCGAATTACGCAACGCCGGAATCAGTCAGCAGGAGATCGACACCGGCGCACTGCGCATCACCACCACCATCGACCCGCGCGCCCAGCAGGCCGCGCTCGATGCCGTGCACGACACGCTGAGCTCGCAGCCCGCGCAACTGCGCAGCGCGGTGGTGTCGGTCGACCCGCGTTCGGGGGCGTTGCGCGCCTACTACGGCGGGGACGACGGGGTCGGCTTCGATTTCGCGCAGGCGCCGCTGCAAACCGGGTCGTCGTTCAAGACCTTCGCGGTGCTGGCCGCACTGCAGCAGGGGATTCCACTGTCGTATCGGCTGGACAGCGCACCGGTGACGGTGAACGGCGTCCCGGTCACGAACGTGGAAGGTGAATCCTGCGGTACCTGTTCGCTGGCCGAGGCGTTCAAGCGGTCGCTGAACACCAGCTTCTACCGGCTCGCCGAGACGGTCGGCCCGCAGGCCATCGCCGACGCGGCGCATCAGGCCGGCATTCCGGAGCAGATTCCGGGCGTCGCGGGTCGCACGCTCAGCGAGAACGGCGGGCCGCCCGCCCTGGCGATCGTGCTGGGCGTGTATTCGGTGCGTCCGCTGGATATGGCCGTGGCGTACGCGACCGTGGCGGATTCCGGGATGTACCACACGCCGTTCATCGTGCAGCGCGTCGTCACGGGGGACGGCCGGGTGCTGCTGGATCGCGGCGTTCCCGGTAAGGATCAGCTTCCCGCGCAGCAACGGATCTCGCCACAGGTCGCCGATACGACGACAACCGCGATGCTGCCGATCGCGGCGTACTCCAACGGCCACGCCCTCGCGGGCCGCCCGGCGGCCGCCAAGACCGGCACCACGCAGCTCGGCGACACCGGCGCCAACAAGGACGCCTGGATGGTCGGCTTCACTCCGTCGCTGTCGACGGCGGTATGGGTCGGCACGGCCGGATCCGAGGCCATCCGAACCTCCAGCGGCGCGCCGATCTACGGCGCGGGCCTGCCCTCGGACATCTGGAAGCGAACCATGGACGGCGCACTCGGCGGCACGCCGGCCGAACACTTCCCCGCCGCCGCGCCGAACGGAACCCAGGGGCCGTTCATCGCCACGCCGCCGTCCACCGAGCAGTCCCACGGGCCGTTCGACATCCTCGCCCCACCGGCCACCACCACACCCCGCCGCCACGCGCCGGCTCCGGCGCCCGCTCCGGTGCCGGTTCCCGCACCTGCGCCGCCGCCCCCGCCGCGCCAGGTCGAGATCTTCCCCGGGCTGCACGTCCCGGTCCCGGGCTGAGCGCGCACATCCTCCGCTCGGTGCGGACCGCCCGGTCCGCGCGTACCGGTTCCGAGACACCGCGACGGCCGGGGTCTCACGGATCGCTACCAGGTCGAGACCATCTCCGGCCGCCATGTCGGTGTCCCCGGCTAAGCTCGGGGAACGCAGGAAGCATCGGCAACACTGCCGTGGACCGGCCCATTGCGGACCAGTCGCGCAACACGCATAGGATCACCTAAAGCAGGGACAGAACACCCCCAGGTCACCCGTTTTCCGCCTACCCGACATCGCCGAACCCCGGCTGGGGCCCGCCCCGGTCCTGGACCGACCGGAGCGCCAGGAGCGAAGCGGGAGAGCGGAGGGAGGGAAGGACCGGGTTGATAGGGCCCAGCCCCGCCGCAGCGGAGCCGGGGCCGAAACACAGCACTAGACATAGGGGCGACACCGGTGGATTTCAATATCGTCGAGCGCCACGAGACGCTGGTGGCGGGCACGGTGCTGCGCAGCCCGGCGCTGGCGGTCGAAGGCCCGCGCCGGCTGAAGGTCGAGGAGGCCTGGCGGCACAACCTCAAACGCGATCTGCCGGGCCCTCCGGCGAGCGCGTACATCGATCACGCTCCGGAGATCGGCTCATATCTGACGCATATCGTCGGTTATCGCTGCCAGAGCCTCGACGATCTGTTACCCGGTGACGTGCTGGCGCGCGTGCCGGGCGGCCGGTTCGCGCGATTCGTCCGCAGCGGGGACGATCTGGGCGACACCATCGTGTCGGTGTGGCGGGCGGTCTGGGATCTCGAGGCCGCGGGCGCGCTGGTACGCGCCTACACCGGCGATTTCGAGCACTATCCGGATCGGCGCACGGTCGAGGTGTTCGTTGCGCTGGCCGACGACGTCACCGGCGAGAAGTAGGGCGCGAATATGGATTTCGAGATAGTCACCCTGGGTGAGAGCCTCGTCGGCGGGCTCACCGTTCCGCTGGCCGGTCGCGAGGTGGCCGCCCGCGACCTGGACCTGGTCAACTTCACCTGGGACAGATACCTGTCCCGGGAGAAGGACGCGCAGCGCGTGGCGGCCTACGTCGGCCAGAACGACCATGCGGTCGCGGTCCTGGGCTACGAACTCACCGCTCTGGACCAGCTCGACACCGGCGACGTGCTCACCCGCATCCCGGCCGGTCGCTACGCCAAATTCGTGGTGTCCGACAAGCCGTACGATCTGCTGCGCACGGCCTGGGCGAAGGTGGCCAAGGCCGAGGCCGCCGGCACCATCACCCGCTCGCACAGCGCGGAGATCGAGCGGTACACGGGCCCGGCCTCGGTGGAGGTCTTCGTCTCCCTGGACTGAGGCTGTGTCCTTGGCCTCCGCTTCGCTCCGGCGGGGCCGGGGCCCTATTAACCCCGGTCCTTCCCTCCCTCCGCTCCCCCGCTTCGCTCCTGGCGCTCCGGTCAGTCCAGGACCGGGGCGGGCCCCGGCCTTGGGGGTGGGCGTTATTCGGGGCGGGCGGGACCTGGGTTGTTCGTGGCCTGTCTTCGGGGTGGGCGTTCAGGGGCCCTGCACCCGCGAGGCGGTGGTCTCAATGATGGGCGTTCGCGGCGGCTACCAGGGCGCGGCGGTCGGTGACGACGATCCGGCCGCGGCGCAGTTCGACGATGCCGCGGTCCTCGAGTTCGCGCAGGATCTTGTTGGCGGTGACACGGGTGGTTCCGGCCATCGACGCCAGATCGTCCTGGGTGAGCCGGATTTCGGCGATCGGGGCCGGGCCGCCGTAGATGCGGGCGAGGTTGACCAGCCGCCGGACCACCCGGGCCTCGACCGGCAGGTACAGGGCCTCGAGCACCATTCCGGACAGGCGGCGGACCTGCTCGACGAGGGTGTCGGTGAGCATGCGCTCGACTCCCGGATACGTCGCGCGCAACGCGGTCAGCTGGGCGCGGCTGAGGCTGAGCGTTTCCGCGTTCTCGGCGGCCTCCACGGTGGCGGTGCGTTTCGCCTCGGGGCTCAGCAGGGCCAGTTCGCCGAATGCGTCGCCGGGGCCGATCACCGACAGCGTGGCGGTATAGCCGAGCGGGGTGGCCACCCGGATCAGCAGCAGCCCGCTCTTGACCAGATGCAGAGTATCGCCGGGATCGCCCTCGTGACACAGGATTTCGCGGCGTTTGAACCGCCGGGGCGTGCACGAGGCGAGCAGCTGACGTCGCTCGCCCTCGGTCAGACCGCGCAGCAGCGCGAATTCGGTCGTCATCGCAGACCCTCCAGGACGTAGCAGGTGACCGGCTCGCGCCGCCCCTTGACGGTGATCCCGCCCAGCGTCCGCACCACGGCCCGGGAACCGAGCTGCGCATACGTCGCGGAGCCGATCACCACCGTGCCGGGTTCGGCCACCCCCTCCAGCCGCGCCGCGAGATTGGTGGTGTCACCGATCGCGGTGTAGTTGCGCATCTGCTCGGCACCGACATTGCCCACGAGTGCGGGCCCGGAGTTGACCCCGACCCGGAAACGCGGCCAGTCCGGACGTCCCGCGGCGATCCGCCCGACGACGTACTGCAACCCCAGTCCGGCGCGCGCGGCGCGCAACGCGTGATCGGGCTGCGGGATGGGCGCGTTGAACACCGCCATCACCGCGTCGCCGACGAACTGCACCACCGTCCCGCCCTCGCCCAGGATGACCGGCACGATCGCACCGTAATAGGTGTTCAGCATCTGCACCACCGCCGCGGGATCGGTGTTCTCCGCGAACGGGGTGAATCCGGACAGGTCCGCCATGAGCACACTGACCTCCGCGATCCGGCCACCGAGATCGGCCTGCGCGGGATCGGCGAGCAGTTCGGTCGCCACCGCCGGAGACATGTAGGACCGGAACAGCTCGTCCAGCTGCCCGTACAGCCGCGCGTTCTGCGCCAAGAGCGAGAATTGCCGTTCGGTGAGCCCGAACCGGCGCGAGAGCTGCACCCCGACCGGCCCCAACGGCGCCTGCGCGGGCACTCCGCTCGCGGCCCGCTCCCGCAGAATGCCGACCATCTCGGTGAGCGCTCGCGCGTAGTCGCGTTCGAGCGAGGCCATGGTCTGCCGCAACGTCACGCTGTCGAACAGGCCCAGCGCCGAACCCTCCCGGCGGAACTGCAGATGTGTACTGACCGCGATCAGCGCGAACGCCACCACCATCAGCACATGCCATTCCCACCACGAGGTCCGCCAGCTGCGCCCGAACCCGACCGCGAGCAGCGCCTCGATCAACAGGACGAAGGTGGTGCAGATGGTGAGCAGCAGCAGTGCGCGCCCACGGACGAACCGCCACGCGTACGCGATCGCCGCGCCCAGATAGCACAGCGCGCCGACGACCGCGATGCCCACCAGCGGGCCGGAAGATTCGGTGGGACTGGGTGTTCCGTTCAAGGGAGGCAGCCGGGTCAGCGAAAGCGCCGACCAGACAACGAAACTCAGTGCCGGCAACGCGGAAAGCAACCAGGACGAGCGATTCAGCCGCGCGACCGCCTCCGGCCCGTATTCGACGGCCGAGGCCAGTGCGGCGATCCCGCCGAGGGTCAGCCCGATCGGCACCGCGTACACGAAACCGGCATTGGGCGAGTTCAGGATGACCCCGGGCGTGGCGATCGCGTGCAGCGCGAGGAACCCTGCGGAGAACTGGAACGTCAGCGAGACCAGGATCAACCGGACGTCACGACGAGCGCGGGCGGCGCGAAACAGGATGGTGCCCAACCCCGTTGCCAGTACCGCCGCGGCCAGCACCAGCCAGAAATGCTGCACATGGTGTTCGTAGTGGGCGTCGAGCATCGGATCGGCGACGAGCAACCAAAGCCCCAGCGCGGGCAGCGACACCGCCGTCACCCAGGTGAGGGCTCTCACTTTGAACACTCGTCGAACCTACTCACCGATCGACGCCGCGGCATCCCGCCCGGATACCCGCGCTGCTGCCGAGCTATCCGCCCAACGGAAGCTGCCGCCACTGGTCGAGCAGCTGATCGATGGTGTGGTCCTTCCAGCTCATCACGATCACGAACCGGGTGTAGGCCGGATCGGGGAAGAACGTCCACACCGGCGGATGGGTGGTGTCGCGGCCGTAATCGGTCCCGGTGCAGGTAACGACCAGCGGAGCCTGCGCCTGCCTCGGGTGGGGCAGATGCTGCGGCCGCGGTTCGCATTCGTTGAAGAATTTCGAGACCAGTTGATCGAGACCGAGTTTCGCGTGCGCCGACCCGGTGCGGTCCATGATGTCGACCACGAGCGGGTTCTCGCCCTGGTCCCCCATCGGGATGGGACAGGAGATGCGCGCGTAGTCGTGATCGGCCGGATCCTCGGTGGAACCCGGATCGTTCTGCCGACAGGTCGCCCCGCGCCATCCGGTGTTGGCGTTCAAGCCGCCGATGAGTTCCGGAAACGCCTGTGCCGCAGGGGCATGCCTGGCATCCCATCCCGTTGCGCTGCCGGGTGAAACCGCGGTGGCGACGTCGGTGGTACGCGAACCACCGAACAGATCGGTGCCCATGGCCAGGTAGAGGACCACGGCGAGCACGACCGCCACGGCGGCGGCTCCCGGCAGCGCCATGCGCGCGGAGATCCCGCCGAATCGCGAATCACGTTGGGGGACGGTCTTTTCCACCGGTTTGGAGATCGCCGTGGTATCGCTGCTCGCGGGCCGGTGCCGGCGCACCTCGGCGATGAATTCGGCGCAACTGGAGAAACGGTCGGCCGGATCCTTGGACAGGGCCTTGGCGAAAACCGGATCCAGCGCGGCGAACTGCGGCATCAGCTCGCCCGGCAACAGCGGCGGGGTGTAGACGTGCGCGTGCATCAGCGCGATCGCGTTGGTCACCGGGAACGGCGGCCGGCCGGTCAGCAGCACGAACAGGCTGCAGGCCAGGGAATACTGGTCGGACCGGTGATCGACCGGATCGCCGGAAACCTGTTCCGGCGAAACGTAGGCCGCGGTCCCGGTCACCGAGCCGGTTCTGGTCAGACCGGTGGTCACCTCACGCAACCGGGCGATGCCGAAATCGGTCAGCAGCGCACGTTCCGTGCCGCCGGGCTCGGGCACGGCGAGCAGGAAGTTCGACGGTTTCACGTCCCGGTGCAGCACGCCGGCCCGATGCGCGTAGTCGAGGGCATCCGCGATCTGCGCACCGATTCGCAACGCGCGGTCGAATTCGACCTCGGCGAGCGTGCCGGCATCGGTACCGTGCACGAATTGCATTGCGATCCAGTGGATATCGTCGGTGACGCCCCGGTCGAAAATGGTCACGATATTGGGATGGTCCAAGCCGGCGGTGAAATCGCCCTCCCGTTCGAACCGCTGCCGAGCCTCCGGATCGGCCTTGGCCGGATCGAGCAGTTTCAGGGCGACCGCCCTGGGCAACCGGGGATCCTGCGCCAGATAGACGATGCCCCAGCCGCCCGCACCGAGTTTGCGGTCGATGATGTAACCGGCGAACGACTCGCCGGCGTCGAGCTCGATCACCGTTACCCTCCGCCTCGCAGCACCCGCCGCGATGACGCGGTAGCGGGCCTTGTCCTACAGCCGGACGGGACAGGCCGGACCGTTTCCCGGCCGCCCCCGGCTGATCCTCTTACGAGTACCCCCGGACTCGCGATAACACACGTCACAGTACTCACACCCGTTACCGCTCCACGCGGCCCTGTCACCGGTCGCCCGGCCCTCGCCTCCGGTCCGCGATTTGCCGATGGTCATCCCGTGGCGGATTGGCGCAGCATGTCGATCCGGGTTCGAAGTTGCTGAGCCGCTTGGATTCCGGACCGCTCCTCGGCGGGCACCCCCGCGCCGCGGCCGGGGCGCCCGCCATCCGGGCGACGGCTCGCGATCAGCGGCCGCGGAACCAGTCGAAGTCGAAACCGCGGTGGTGATCGCGGTAGCTCTCCCAGTCGTGGTGGTGGCTGCCGTGCCACACGTAGCGGTCGCAGAAGTTGTAGTAGTGCCAGTTGAAGTTGTCGTTCCAGCCGCAGTACGACTCACCCCACCAGGTGTGCGCGGGCTGGACGACCGTGGCGTGCACCGGCTCGGCGACAATCGGTGCGGCGGAACCGATTCCGGCTCCCGCGCCGGCGATGGCGGCGGTGGCCGCGGCGACGGTGGCGATGCGACGGATCTTGCTGATCATGTTGTGCTCCAAGTTGTTTCGCTCTGATTGGCAAGGTGATGACCATCTTGCCGAGCGGCGAGCGAATGTACTGCCAGCGCGACGACGCTCGGTGTGTAAACCTGGATACACAACGCGGAAACGCGGATCGTGAAAAAAACGATGCGCCCCGGCAATCCGGGGGCGCATCGACTTTCGAGTCCGAGCAGGCGTCGATCCCGCTCAGGCGTTGATGATGAACGCCTCGAGCTGAGCGCGGGCGATATCGTCGGCCAGCTGCTTCGGCGGGGACTTCATCAAGTACGCCGAGGCCGGGATGACCGGTCCGCCGATGCCGCGGTCCTTGGCGATCTTGGCCGCGCGCACGGCATCGATGATGATGCCCGCCGAGTTCGGCGAATCCCACACCTCGAGCTTGTACTCCAGGTTCAGCGGCACGTCACCGAAGGCGCGGCCCTCGAGGCGCACGTACGCCCACTTGCGGTCATCCAGCCAGCCGACGTGGTCCGACGGGCCGATGTGCACGTCGTTGGCGCCCAGCTCCTTCTTCAGGTTGCTGGTGACGGCCTGGGTCTTGGAGATCTTCTTGGACTCCAGGCGCTCGCGCTCGAGCATGTTCTTGAAGTCCATGTTGCCGCCGACGTTGAGCTGCATGGTGCGGTCCAGCTGGACGCCGCGGTCCTCGAACAGCTTGGCCATCACGCGGTGGGTGATGGTCGCGCCGACCTGAGACTTGATGTCGTCACCGACGATCGGGACGCCGGCCTCGGCGAACTTCTGCGCCCATTCCGGGTCCGAGGCGATGAAAACCGGCAGCGCGTTCACGAATGCGACATTGGCGTCGATGGCACATTGCGCATAGAACTTGTCGGCCTCTTCCGAACCGACCGGAAGGTAGGAAACGAGAACGTCGACCTGCGCGTCCTTCAGCGCCTGCACGACGTTCACCGGCTCGGCCTCGGACAGCTCGATGGTCTCGGCGTAGTACTTGCCGATGCCGTCCAGCGTCGGGCCGCGCTGCACCGAGACCCCGGTCGGCGGCACGTCGGAGATCTTGATGGTGTTGTTCTCGCTGGCGAAGATCGCGTCGGACAGGTCGAAGCCGACCTTCTTGGCGTCCACGTCGAACGCGGCGACGAACTTCACATCGCGGACGTGGTACGGGCCGAACTTGACGTGCATCAGACCGGGCACGGTCGCGGTCTCGTCCGCGTCCTGGTAGTACTGCACGCCCTGGACCAGCGAAGAGGCGCAGTTGCCCACACCCACGATGGCCACGCGAATCTCGGACCCGGCGCTCGCACCGGTCGCTTGTGCAGCCGTGTTGACATCACTCATGGCCGGTATTTCCCTCTTTCTGTGGTGCCGCCTTCATCGATTGCTCCGCGGCGATCAATTCGTTGAGCCAGCGCACTTCGCGCTCGCTTGATTCGAGGCCGAGCTGGTGCAGCTGGCGGGTGTAGCGATCCAGGGTCCCGCTGGCCCGCTTGATCGCCTCCCGCAGCCCCTCCCGGCGCTCTTCCACCTGCCGGCGCCGGCCTTCCAGGATCCGCATCCGCGCCTCGGCGGGAGTGCGGCCGAAAAAGGCCAGGTGAACGCCGAACCCGTCATCGGTGTAGTTCTGCGGACCGGTATCGGCGAGCAGCTCGCTGAACCGCTCCCGGCCGGGCTCGGTCAGCTGGTAGACCCGCCGCGCCCGCCTGGTCACCGCACCGGCCGGAGACTCCTCGGCGATCAACCCGTCGGCCTGCATACGCCGCAGCGTCGGGTAGAGCGACCCGTAGGAGAACGCCCGGAACGGCCCGAGCAACCCGGTGAGCCGTTTGCGCAGCTCGTAGCCGTGCATGGGCGCTTCCAGGAGCAGCCCGAGAATCGCGAGTTCGAGCACCGGGCCTCACCTCCTGACTGTCGTACGCGGACCGCACCTGTGGATGCAATGACCAACTATATCGCGCCGATATAGTAGCCGACACGTCGGCACGACACATCGAATCGCGACGCGGCAGTTCCGGGGCCGCGCGCCGGCCGCACCGAAAGCGCTGGCCGACGGCATACCCCCGCACACCCGGTTCCAATACCCCGGAACGAGGCGAACCTCGAAGGGGCCGTGAACCGGCAGGAGCGGAGCGGGGGCAATCAGACACAGCTACTCTGGAGGCCGTGCGAATTCAGCGGCAGGTAGTGGACTATGCGCTTCGGCGCCGGTCGCTGCTGGCCGATGTCTATGCGGGCCGCGTGGCTGTCAGCGAGGTCTGCGATGCGAATCCCTATCTGCTGCGCGCGGCGAAGTTCCACGGACGAGGCAGTGATGTCACCTGCCCCATCTGCCGGAAAGAGCAGCTGACTCTCGTATCGTGGGTCTACGGCGACGGACTCGGGCCGGTCGCAGGCTCGGCCCGCACGCCCGAGGAACTGATCCGGCTGGCGGAGACTCGCGAGGAGTTCTCGGTACACGTGGTCGAGGTGTGCCGCAGTTGCAGCTGGAACCATTTGGTGCAGTCCTATGTGCTCGGGCACGCACCGGCGCCCACGCGTCGGCGTACCGGCACCCGTCGGACCGCCGCCGAGTGATGTGTATCGCGCCCGCGGCCCGCTTCGGCGGGCCAGCGGCGGTTGTGATCGACCGCCACCCGGACCGTTTCGAGTTATGGAGATCCGAGCTGTGACTTCGCCCTACGACGATGGACCGTCCGGCGGCCGCACCCGCGGACCGCAATCCGGCCCCGGCGGATATCCCCCGCCGCGTCCCGGGGACCCGACGCAGGGCGGACGGCCACTGCCACCGGCCCGTCCCGGCGGGCAGGCACCCGGTCCCGGCTCGCGACGCAACGGCCCGCCCGGCGACGCGCGCGCCCCGCAGGGTCCCGGCGGACAGCCGCCCCGCGGTCCGGGCGGACAGGCCCCGCGCGGTCCCGGCGGACAGCCGCCACGCCGGCCCGCACCGGGAGCCCGGCCCGGCCCGGCCAGCGGCGCGACGCAGAAGATCGCCGGCCCTTCCTCCGGCGCCACCCAGAAGATTCCGCCCGGCACCCTCGGCGAGGCGATGGCGAACCGGAATCAACGCGGCGGCACCGCGACTCGTCCCCGCCCCTGCGAGAGCACCCGGCCGCGCACCGGCGCCAACCGGACCTTCTGCGGCACACCGCCGCCGGGCCCGCCCCCGCGCCGCAACGGCCCGGGCTCGGGCGGCCCCGGCGGACGAGGTCCCAAGGGCCGCAAGAGGAAATCACCGTGGCGGATCGTCCGCCGCGTGCTGTACGTCCTGGTGGCACTGGGCATCGTCGTGCCCAGCGCGGTCTTCCTGATCGCCTATTCGACGGTTTCCATACCCCAGCCCGGCGACCTCAAAACCAATCAGGTCGCCACGATGCTCGCCGACGACGGCACCACGACGATCGGCAAAATCGTTCCGCCGCAAGGCAACCGCACCGACGTCACGATCGATCAGATTCCGCCGCACGTGCGCAACGCGGTGATCGCCGCGGAGGACCGGTCCTTCTACACCAACCCGGGCTTCTCCATCTCCGGTTTCGCCCGCGCCGTGCGCGACAACCTGATGGGCAAGTCCACCGCCGGCGGTGGTTCGACCATCACCCAGCAGTACGTCAAGAACGCCATGGTCGGCAATCAGCACTCGCTGACCCGCAAGATGCACGAGCTGGTCATCTCGGCCAAGATGGCGCGGCAGTGGAGCAAGGACGACATCCTCACCGCGTACCTGAACACGATTCCGTTCGGCCGCGGCACCTTCGGCATCAACGCGGCCGCGCAGGCCTACTTCGGCAAGAAGGTGCAGAACCTCACGGTCGAAGAGGGCGCGATGCTGGCCGCGACGATCAACCAGCCCTACGGCCTGGACCCGGAGAACAACAAGGCGGGTGCGGTCCAGCGTTGGAACTACGTCCTGGACGGCATGGTCTCGATGGGCAATCTGCCCCAGGCGCAGCGCGTGCCGATGAAGTACCCGAACGTGCTGTCCTCGAGCGCGGCCACCTCGACCAACAAGAACGATCCCGATTCGGGCCCCAACGGCCTGATCAAGCGCCAGGTGATGAGCGAGCTTGCCGAGGCGGGGATCAGCGACACCCAGATCAACACCGAGGGTCTGCAGATCACGACCACCATCAATGCCAAAGCCCAACAGGCAGCGGTCGATTCGGTGACCAAGAACATGAAGGGTGAGCGTCCCGAGGACCGCACGGCCGTGGTGTCGGTCGATCCGAAGGACGGCGGCGTCAAGGCCTACTACGGCGGCGACAACGGCCAGGGCTTCGACTTCGCGAACGCGGGCCTGATGACCGGTTCGACGTTCAAGGTGTTCGGCCTGGCCGAGAACCTCGAGCTGGGTAAACCGTTGTCCACCATGTATTCCAGTGCCGATCTGGACGTGCACGGCATCAAGATCACCAACGCGGAGGGTGAGACATGTGGCGTCTGCACCATCGCCGAGGCGCTCAAGCGCTCGCTGAACACCAGCTTCTACCGCATGGAGCTGGACATGGGCGGCGACGGCCCGGAGAAGATCGCCGCCATGGCGCACAAACTCGGCATCCCGGACACCATCCCGGGCGTGGGCAAGACCCTCACCGAGCCGGACGGTTCGGGCCCCAACGACGGCATCATCCTGGGCCAGTACCAGGTTCGCGCACTCGACATGGCCTCGGCGTACGCCACGCTGGGTGCCGAGGGCGTCTACCACAAGCCGCATTTCGTGCAGAAGGTCGTCACCGCCGATGGTCAGGTCCTGCTCGATCGCGGCCAGGTCGCGGGCGACCGGCGAGTGTCGAAGGCCGTGGCCGACAACGTGATCGCGGCGATGGAGCCCATCGCCCACTCCTCGTTCAAGCACGACCTGGCGGGCGGGCGCGTCTCGGCGTCCAAGACCGGTACCACCCAGCTCGGTGACACCGGCCAGAACCGCGACGCCTGGATGATCGGCCTGACCCCTTCGCTCTCGACCGCGGTGTGGGTCGGTACCGAGAAGGGCGTGGCGCTGAAGAAGGCCAACGGCGGAATCATGTACGGCTCCTCCCTGCCCTCGGACATCTGGAAGGACACCATGGACGGCGCGCTCGATGGCACGCCGAAGGAGAATTTCCCGAAGCCGGATCCGATCGGCGGCCAGGCCGGTGTTCCGTCCTACTCCGCGCCGTACACGCCGCCCTCGACGACTCAGCAGTACACGCCGCCGGTGGAGATCACCCCGTCGCAGGTGGAGATCTTCCCGGGCGTCACCATCCCGATCCCGGGAATCCACCAGAATCAGAGTCAGCCGCAACAGCAGCAGCAGCAACAGCAGCCGAGCGACTCG
>CBJNFW010000083.1:0-28725 GCA_966435935.1 uncultured Nocardia sp. | reverse complement strand
GAACTCGCGGACGTCATCGCGGAGACCGGGATCAGAGTGATCGGACCCAACACCTCCGGGGTGTCCAATGTGACGTCGGGCGCGAATCTCATAGGGCTGCAGGACATTCCCGCGGGACCGGTGAGCGTGATCACCCAGAGCGGGAATATGTTGCTGTCCCTGATCAACGACGACCGCGCCCGCCGCGGTCCCGGCTTCCACGTCTGTGTCGGGCTCGGCAACCAGGCCGACGTGCGCTACGACGAATGCCTGGAGGAACTGGCCGACCAGCCGGAAACGAGGGTCGTCGCGATGCACTCCGAGGGATTCGCCGACGGACGTGCGCTGTTGAGCGCCGCGGCGCGTGTCGTGCCGCGGACTCCGGTCGTGCTGCTGCGCGGCGGACGTTCGGAGGCCGGCCGCCGCACCGCGCTCTCGCACACCGGCTCGATCGCTGGCGTGGACGCCGTGGCCGATGCCGTGCTGCGGCAGGCCGGGATCGAAATCGTCGATCGCTCGGACGAACTCGGCGTCGTCGCGGGCGCTCTGGCCACCTGCGCACCGGTCGGCCCGGGGCGTCGGGTGGCCGTCCTCAGCGACGGCGGCGGCCACGCCGCCCTGGCCTGCGACGCCCTGGCCGCATCCGGCGTCGAACTCGCCGTATTGGCGGACCGCACCACTGGTGAACTGCGGGCACTGCTCGGCGAGGCGGCCGCGGTGGGTGATCCGGTCGACGTCGCGGGGGCCACCGATGCCGATCCGCTGGTCTTCGCCGAGGCGGCCCGGATCCTGATGCGCGATCCCGGCGTCGGCCTGCTGCTCGTCATCGGCCTCTACGGCGGCTATCAGCTCCGATTCGATTCCCGCCTGGCCGAAGCCGAGGATCGCGCGGCGGACCGGCTGCTGGCCCTGTCGGCCGAGTACGGGGTGCCGCTCGTGGTGCAGAGTAGTTATGCCGGTGTCGAATTGGCCAACCACGAGCGTTTGCGCGCCGGTGGAGTACCGGTGATCGCTTCGATCGATCTGGCCGTGCGCGCGGTGGCGGCGCTGGACCGGCGCGGGCGCCGCCTGGCCGATCCCGCTCCGCGCTCGGCGCTGCGCCTGCCGCCGCCCGGGCCGGTCATCTCGGGGGCGGGCCCGCTGGACGAGCCGACCGCGCGCCGGGTGCTGACCGAGGCCGGGATCCCGCTCGGCGCATGGACTTCGGGCAGCACCGAGGCCGAGGTCGTCGCCGCGGTGCGCGACTACGGTCGGCCCTGTGCGGTGAAAGTCGTTTCCCCGCAGGTGATTCACAAGTCCGATGTCGGCGGTGTGCGGCTCGGCGTCGTGGCCGGGACGGCGGCCGAGCAGGTCCGGGGAATGATCGCCGCTGTCACCGCTGCCGTTCCGGGCGCCCGGATCGATGGTTTCATCGTGACGCCGATGGCCGAGGCCGGAGTCGAACTGCTCGTCGGGGCGATGCGCGATCCCATCTTCGGGCCGGTGGTCGCTTTCGGTAGCGGTGGCCTCATGGTCGAGGCGCTGCGAGATGTCACCTTCCGGGCCGCGCCGTTCACCGAGCGCGAAGCCCGCGAGATGATCGAGGAGACCGTGGCCTCCCGGCTGCTCGACGGCTACAGAAACTTCCCGGTCATCGATCGGCGGCGGCTCGCGCGTCTGCTGGTCCGCGTCGGGGATCTCGTCGCCGCGCATCCGGAGATCGCCGAGCTCGATCTCAACCCGGTGATCGCGTCCGCGGCCGCGGTCGTGCCGGTCGATGTCCGCGTCGTCCTGTCGGATGATTCCGTCGCACGCAATGGGTCGGCTGCCGGGCCGGTCTCCCGAGCCGGCGATGAGTGAACCGGTTCTCGTGGCGCGCGGCGGGGAGGCAATGCTCAGGCCTCGACGGCCCGCGGGCAGGCGGGCCGTCGGCGAGGGCGTCCGGCCAGCGGGACACGGCGGTCGACAGCGGCGATTTCACGGCATTCTGTGTGACGTCGCAATACGGTGTCATCGAGACCCGCACATCGGGTAAGGAGCCCCCATGGAACGTTTCGCCGATCGCCGCGTGCTGATCACCGGCGCCGGGTCGGGAATCGGCCGGGCCACGGTGTACCGCATCCTGTCCGAGGGCGGCACCGTAGTCGGTGCCGACGTCAACGAGGCCGGGCTCGCCGAGACCGCGGCGCGGGCCGCCGAACAGGGCGCGGCCGACCGGTTCGGCACGGTGCGGATCGACATCTCCGACGAAATATCGGTCCAAGACGGAGTCGCTACCGCCCTGCGCACCCTCGGCGGGCTGGACGCGCTGATCAACGCGGCCGGAATTCTGCGCTCTGCGCACACCCACGAGCTCTCGCTGGCCGACTGGAATCGCATCATCGCCACCAATCTCACCGGCACCTTCCTGATGATCCGCGAATCGCTGGGCCCGTTGCTCGAGACCGGGCGCGGCGTCATCGTGAACTTCGCCTCGACCTCGACTTTCTTCGCGCACCCCTATATGGCCGCCTACGCCGCGTCCAAGGGCGGCATCATGTCGATGACGCATGCGCTGGCCGCGGAGTACGCCAAGCAGGGACTGCGGGTGGTCGCGGTGGCCCCCGGATCGATCTCCAGCGATATGACCGACGGGCGCGGTCCGGGCCTGCCCGAGGACGTGGATCTGCAGCTGTTCACGAAGCTGATGCCGATGCTGGGCAAGGGATTCGCCTCGCCCGATACGGTCGCGGGCGTGGTGGCCATGCTGGCCTCGGACGACGGCGCGTTCATCACCGGAACCGAGGTGCGGATCGACGGTGGCACCCATGCCTGACCTCGCTCCGCCGGGGTGTCCGCGGCAATCCGCGACGAGAAACTGAAACTCGTTCTACTCTGTTCGCGGATCGATACTCTGGAGGTTTCTGTGACGGATCTGGCCGCTGTCGAGGATATTCGCTCGCTCAAATATCGCTATCTGCGCGCACTGGACCTCAAGAACTGGGACGAGTTCGCCGAAACCCTGGCCGAGGATGCCACCGGGGCCTACGGCTCGCCGTCCGGCGGCGGGCCGCTGCAGTTCGACAGCAGGGACGCCATCGTCGGATACATGCGTTCCGCGCTGGACAACGACATCATCACGGTGCACGTGTGCAATCACCCGGTGATCGAGGTGGACGGCGAAACCGCCAGTGGCACATGGTGTCTGGAGGACACCGTGATCGTCCCGCAGTACGGTGTGATGATCCGCGGCGCGGCCTACTACCACGACCGCTACCGTCGCGCCGACGGGCGCTGGCAGATCGCCCACACCGGTTACGATCGCATCTACGAGGCATCGATGCCGTTGCAGGACTTGGGTTTCCAGCTCACCGCCAATCGCTGGGCGGACCGCTCTCGCGCGCAGGGGTGACCCGCGCGGCGTGCCGGGCGCTCACGGCCGGGCCAGGGCGTGATCTCGCCGGACCGCGGACGGCGTTGTGTCCCACCAGCGTTGACAGCACCGGGTGAAGGTGGATTGTTCGGACAGGCCGAGTAGTGAGGCGATCTGACTCATCGGCAGGTCGGTGGTGGTGAGGTAGCGCCTGGCCTCGATGCGGCGCACCTCGTCGAGGATGGTGGCGAAGCCGGTTCGTTCGGCGGCCAGGCGGCGTTGCAGGGTGCGCGGATGCAGGGTCAGCAACCGGGCCACGGCGGCGATGTCGGGGGTGCTGGTGGGCAGCAGTTGTTCGACCGCGGCACGAACCCGCGGGACGATCGATCCGCCCGCATCGGCCGCCTGTTCCGCGAGGAAGGCGATGGCCAGGCGGTTCAGGTGTTCGTCCCCGCCGGGTACCGCCCGCGCGGCCAGACTGCCCGGCACCCGCAGCAGCGCGGCCGGACGGTCGAATCGCACCGGCGCGCCGAAGAATTCCTCGTATGCCGCGCGCGGGGCGGGCGGGTGGTACGGCAGTTCGACCGAGCGGAGTCCGTACGGGCCGTCGATCAGCCGCAGCAGGGTCCGGTGCAGGAAGGCCAGGCCGAGATCGGTGCCCTGCACCAGGGTCGGCCGCCCCGGCTGCACGCCGTAGTGCAGCGCCGTGACGGAGCGGTCGCCGTAGGGATCGGGCTCGAGGGTCAGGCTCAGCGACCGGGCGTGCACGAACAGATAGCGCGAGGTGCATTCCAGCGCGTCGGCGAGAGTGGGGGAGTTGCGGATGGCCAGCGCGAGCGGGCCGAGCATGCTCAGGTCCTGCCGAGCGCCGATGCGCAGTCCCAAGTCGGGGCGGTGCAGGCGGTCGGCGGCGATTTCCAGCGTCAGGGCCATGGCCTCGTCGGAGACCAGCAGATCGTCCGCGTCCAGGGCGGCGATCGGCAGCCCGGCCGCGGCGGCGAACTCCTCGGCGTTACCGCCCAGCTCGGCTACCGTGGCACGGAAACCCCGCAGTCCGGCCGACCTGATCACCGACATGTCGTCCAGAATCAAATACTTGTCGTGCAGAGTCAAGAAGGAGCGCGTGTGCCGCAGCACACTGGAGAGATGGAACATCTCGATGTCGTCATCGTCGGCGCCGGCCTGTCCGGCATCGGCGCCGCCTACCGGCTGCAGACCGAGCTGCCGGACAAGAGCTACGCCGTGCTCGAGGCCCGCGAAGCGCTCGGCGGAACCTGGGATCTGTTCCGTTACCCGGGTGTGCGCTCGGACTCGGACATGTTCACGCTCGGCTACCCGTTCAAGCCGTGGCGCGATGCCAAGTCCATCGCCGACGGGCCCTCGATCCTGCGCTACGTGCGGGAGACGGCGGAGGAATTCGGTATCGACAAGCGAATTCGCTACGGCGCCAAGGTGCTCGACGCGCACTGGTCGACCGAGGATTCACGCTGGACGCTGACGATTGGCCAGGGCGGCGAAACGCGCACGCTCACTTGCGGATTCCTCTACAGCTGCGCCGGATACTACGACTACGAGCAGGGGCACGCGCCGGAATTTCCTGGCGCGGAGACATTTTCTGGCACGATGGTCTACCCGCAGTTCTGGCCGGAGGAGCTGGACTACTCGGGCAAGCGGGTGGTCGTGATCGGCAGTGGCGCCACGGCCGTCACCCTGGTTCCGGCGATGGCCGAGCAGGCCGAGCGGGTCACCATGCTGCAGCGCTCGCCGACCTGGATCTCCGCGGTGCCCGGCCGCGACAAATACGCCGACAAGATCCGCGAACTGCTGCCGCCGCGGCTGGCGCATCGCCTGATCCGCACCAAGAACATCCTGTTCAACGTGGGTTTCTATCAGTACTGCCGGCGTCGCCCGGAGGCGGCGCGCAAACTGCTCACCGGCCTGACCACCCGCATCCTGAAGGATGAGGCGCTGGTGGCCGAACACTTCACCCCGAGTTACAACCCGTGGGATCAGCGCCTGTGCGCGGTGCCGGACGCCGACTTCTTCCGCGCGATGCGCAAGGATAAGGCAGAGGTGGTGACCGACCACATCGACACCTTCGTGCCCGAGGGGATCCGGCTGAAGTCGGGCCGGGTGCTCGAGGCGGATGTCGTGGTGTCGGCCACCGGACTGAAACTCCTTGCCTTCGGCGGTATCTCGCTGACCGTGGACGGTGCGCCGATCACGCTGTCCGACGAGTTCGTCTGGCAGGGCGCGATGCTCACCGGCGTGCCGAACTTCGCGGTGTGCATCGGCTACACCAACGCGTCCTGGACGCTGCGAGCCGACCTGACCTCACGCCTGGTCTGTAAAGTATTGGCGCACATGGATCGTCGCGGTTATCCGGCCGTGGTCCCGCGACCGCAGGGACACCTGGACGAGCATCCGCTGCTGGATCTGGCCTCGGGTTACATCCAACGTTCGATCGGTGATTTCCCCCGCCAGGGCAGCCGCCATCCGTGGAAGGTGCGCCAGAACTACCTCCTGGATTCGGCCACCACGATGCGCACCAATCTGGACAAGACGCTCGAGCCGGTGCGTCCCGCGCCGGTGTTGCAGCGGGCCTGAGCCCGCGTCCCGTCGAACGGGACCGGTTGGCGTGCGGTGTGCTTCGAGCCGGTAGCAGACCGCCGTCGACGGTCGGGATAATTGCGCGCGCTGCTGTTCTGCAGCAGCGCGGACTGTACGAGTCCGTGCTTGACGTAATGATTAGATCAATATATCTTCGATTCGTGTTGTTTCCCACTCCTGAACTCACCGCCGACGACCGTCGCGTTCTGACCGAGGTCGACCGTATGCGAGATGTGCTACGTCATCAGCTTCAGGAGGTGCCCGCCAAGTGGACCGGAGGGCTGCGGAAATTCCTGACCGCCGACGCGGTCGCCGCATCGAACTCCATCGAGGGATTCACGGTAGCGACCGTGGATGTTGAGGATTTGATCGCAGGTGAGCGAGATGTCGACGTTTCGGAGGAGAACAGAGACGAGACGCTCGCCTATGAGCGGATGATGACGTATATCCAAACCCTGCGCGATGTCCGGGATTTCGAGTACAGCAAGGGGCTGCTCAACGCATTGCACTGGATGCTTCAGGGGCACCGGCACACCCCGCGCAAGCCTGCCGGGCAATGGCGAAGTGGCCCGGTGTACGTGACCGATGCGCGCGATCCGAGTATTGCGGCATACACTGCGCCCGAGGCAATTTCGGTGCCGGATTTGATGACCGAATTGATCGATTGGCTCAACGCGGAGGACGGATCGCATCCCTTGGTCCGGGCCGCCATGGCGCATCTGGATCTGGTATCAATCCATCCGTGGGCAGACGGCAACGGCCGGATGTCCCGTTCGCTGCAGACGCTGATGATTGCGCGAGAAGGCGTGCTCGCGCCCGAGTTTTCCTCGGTCGAGGCATGGCTCGGGCGCCCCGGCAATACGTGGGAGTACTACCAGGTGCTCGGTCGTCGGGGCAGCGAGTATCGCCCCGATCAGGATGTGGCGGAATGGATACAGTTCAACCTCACCGCCTACCATCAGCAGGCGCAGACGGTGCATGCCCGCTTTCGGCGTTCGGGTCAGGTCTGGGAAGACCTGGGCGAGTTCGCGAGTCGTGCGGCCATCGATGAGCGGCTCGTGTCGGCACTGCACGATGTCGCGATGTCGGGCAGGGTTCGGCGTACGCGTTACGAACAGAGTGAGGGGTTGAGCCTGCAACAAGCGCAACGTGACCTTCGTGACCTTGTGCAGCGGCAGATTCTCGAGCCGGTGGGGCGTACTCGGGCCCGCTTCTATATCGCCGGGCCGAAATTCCCGGAAGCCGTTCTGGAGCGGGCACGTACACCTATGACATTGACCGATCCCTATGGAAAGTGATTGTCGGCAGCGACTCGAATACGTTCGGCGGCGGGTGAAGTCGGATGACCTGCGCTAGCGAGAGTGGTTGTCCGAGTGTCGATCCTGCGATTCCAGGCGGGGGACCTCCGAGGGGAGGGGGTGGTCCGGATCGAGGGCGGGCAGGCCGTCGATGCTGCGGGAGTTGTCCCCGGCGATTCGGCGCGCGAACTTCTCCTGCGGCTGGCGGGCGTGATAGTCGTCCAGAACCGGGCGTTCGCCGACGAGTTCGTAGTAGGGCACCGAATATCCGCACGCATCGGCGATGCGCTCGACCCGGATCACCACCACCGCGCGCACGCCGGGGTGGTCGGTGCCGAAATGCGTTCTCAGGTCGAGGAATTCGGGATCGTCCGGGCGCACGACCCGGCCCGACCCGAACAGCCGCAGAATCCGGGAGTTGCGAGTGAACGAACAGAACATCACCGTGATCCGGCCGTTCTCCCGGATGTGGGCGATGGTTTCCGAACCGCTGCCGAACAGATCGAGATAGGCGACGGTGTGATCGTCCAGAATCGCGAACGTATCCTGATATCCCTTGGGCGACAGATTGACTCGTCCGCCCTCCGAGGGCGCGCTGGCCACGAAGAACATCGCCTGCGCCCGAATGAACTGCCGCAGTTGGTCGTCGAGCCGCTCGAACTCCTTGGCCATCGGCACGCCTTCCGCTCGAACATGTCGTGAGCCTGCGGCCAGTGTAACGACCGGCTTCAGATGCGGCCGAGATCGATCCGGACGGGGAAAGGCGCGGACGCCTCGATCACCCCGGTGAACATCTCCCCCGATCGGTACGCCCGGGTCGCCGGATCCAGCACGTACGTGTAGACCAGCGGCACCCCGATCGCGGCCTGCTCGATCCGCCAGTAGAACCCGATGCCCGCCCGGGCGTACTGCTCGACCTTCACGATCCGGTCGGTGGTCTCCGACCCCGGCGACACGATCTCCGCGACGAGCAGGACGTGTTCGGGGCGAGTGGGGGTGATGTCGATCGTATCCGCGCGGTACACCACGACATCCGGCCGGCGATTGTGCAGCGGTACATCCTGAAGCCTGACGTCGAAGTCCGTATCGGCGTTCCAGTCCGGGCCGGCGGCGCTGTCCAGCGCATTCGCCAGGATCCGGGCCAGTCGGTTGTGGCGTTTGGATGCCGTGGGACTTACGACGGCCATTCCGTCCACGATCTCGATTCCCGCACTCTGCTCCTCGGACCAGGACTCGTACTGCTCCACCGTGATCTGCTCGCGCATCCACGCGGGGGTTATCGACTGCACAGCCATTTGCGCTCCTCCGGGCCATCCGTCGGGCGGGCCCGATCCCGCTGAACGCAGTGTAATTCCGGATCGCCGACGAACGTCACACGTGGCAGGCCCACAGGTCTGCGGTGTAGTCGATTCGATTCGCTCCGATGGGACGGATCGTGCGGTGCGATGGGGCGCGTGGGCGAGCTGACGCGGCGGACCGGGATGGCTGTCCGGCCGCGCCGCGGGGCTGCGGAATATCGGGATGAACAGCGTTGCGGCTCAGGCGGATTGCTGGATCCGGATGATATTGCCCGCGGGGTCGCGCAGGGCGCAGTCGCGGATGCCGTAGGGGTGGGCGGTGGGTTCCTGGAGGACCTCGGCGTCGCCGGTCTGCACCCGTTCGAAGGTCGCGTCGAGGTCGGGGGTGGCCAGGACGATGCGGCCGTAGGTGCCCTTGCCCATCATCTCGGCGATGGTGCGGCGCTCGTCGTCGGTGAGGTCGGGCTCGGCGGCCGGCGGGTACAGCACGATCGACGTCCCGGGCTGTTCGGCGGGCCCGACCGTGATCCACCGCATCGTGCCGTCCCCCACGTCCTTGCGGACCTCGAAGCCGAGTACGTCGCGATAGAACGCCAGCGAGGCCTCCGGATCGTCGTGCGGAAGAAATGTCCAGGCAATGGTGATATCCATGTCGCCAACGCTAGGTATCCGGCCTTCCTCGACGCTTCTCGATTCCTGATCGGTTCCGGTGACGCGCGCACCGAGCGGGCGACGGATCGGCGGCCGCTGTTCCGCTGTTTCGGAGCGAAGCCGGTTTCGTGATCGGATGCCGCGTGCGGTTGTGGCGGTCGGGCAATTCACGGCGGTATCGTTCATGGCGCGACGGTGCGGTCCGTGAGCCTGTTCACTCCGGAGTTCGGCTGCGGCAGGGAGAATTTGCCGCCGAACCGCCGCGGTGCAGGTCAGGGTGGGTGCGGGTGCCTCGGAATTAGGTTTGTAAACCCTTGGTGTGCAATGGGTTACCTCATTTCGGCAAGCCTTGCATTGCTGGAACGAAATACGGGAAATGGTTACCGTGAATCCGTGCTGAGAGATGAGGCAGTGCTGGACGAGCGGGCTGTGGTTGCGGCGCAGGCGCATCCGGAACCCCACGGTATCGGGTTGGCCGCGCGGTTGAATTGGCTTCGGGCGGGAGTTCTGGGAGCCAATGACGGAATTGTTTCCGTGGCTGGCATCGTCGTGGGTGTGGCGGCGGCCACGGCTACCCGCTCGACGATTCTGACCGCCGGAATCGCCGGACTGGCGGCGGGGGCGGTATCGATGGCGCTGGGCGAGTACGTATCGGTCAGTACGCAGCGCGACAGCGAGCGGGCGATTCTCGAGGTGGAACGGCGCGAGCTCATCGAACAACCGGAGGCGGAACTGGCCGAGTTGGCCGCGATCTACGAGGGGAAGGGCCTGTCGCCGGCGACGGCGTGGAAGGTGGCCGAGGAACTCACCGAGAACGACGCCTTCACCGCGCATGCCGAAGCCGAACTGGGCATCGACCCGCACGATCTGACCGATCCCCGGCACGCCGCGTTCTCCTCGGCGCTGTCGTTCACCCTCGGCGCGTTGCTGCCGCTGCTGGCGATCCTGTCCCCGGCGGCGATCCGGGTCCCGGTGACCGTGATCGCCGTCCTGGTGGCGCTCGGACTCACCGGGGCGCTCGGTGCGCGGCTGGGCCAGGCCCCCGTGCTGCGAGCCACCCTGCGGGTACTGTCGGGGGGCGCGCTGGCGATGGCGAGCACCTACCTGATCGGCCATCTGGTCGGCCTCGCCATCTGACGCGCCGCGCGGCGATCAGACCTGCGCCGGAACGGGATCGCGTTTGCGGGCTTCCCGCGCGAGAGCGCGATCGCGCTGCTCCTCGAACCGCAGGCAGTCACCGCGCAACTTCTCCAGGAATTCCCCCAGCTGGTTCCGGATTCGATCGCCCCGGGCTCCGAAATCGTTGCGCTCGAAAACATTCCACTTGCGCAACACGGGCATGACCACCTCTTCGAGGTGCTGGCGCAGATCATAGATGCCGTGCTTGGCCATCAGCACGCCGTTGCGCCGCCAGTCCGGCATGCCCATACCGGGCATCCGGAAATTGCATACGATCTCGGTGATCGCCTCGAGCGTCTGATCCGGCGAAAGATCCAGTGCCGCACCGCACATGTCGCGGTAGAAGATCATGTGCAGGTTCTCGTCCGCGGCGATGCGCGCCAGCATGCGGTCGGCGATCGGGTCCTCGCATGCCTTACCGGTGTTCCGATGCGAGACGCGGGTCGCCAGCTCCTGGAACGTGACATAGGCGACCGAATGCAGGAAACCGCGGTCGGTCAGCAGATCGATGGACCCGCCGCCCTCCCGGATCATCTTGACCGGGTTGTAGCCCTGGGTCATGTGCGTCATCCGGGCCTGTTCCAGCGCAACCGGATCCACCGCCCGGGTGACCACCAGGTAGTCCCGGATGACGATCCCGTGCCGGTTCTCCTCCGCGGTCCAGCGGCCCACCCAGGTGCCCCATGCACCGTCCATCGAGAAGTTCTCGGCGATCTCGCGGTGATAGGAGGGCAGATTGTCCTCGGTGAGCAGATTGGTGATCATCGCCGCCTTGGCGACCTCGCTCAGCTTCGACTGCGAGGGCTCCCAGTCCTGGCCGTCCATGGCCGCGAAGTTGCGGCCTTCGTCCCAGGGCACGTAGTCGTGCGGATGCCAGTTCTTGGCCATGGACAGATGCCGGTCGACGTTCTGTTCGGCGACGGGTTCCAACTCCATGAGCAGTTCGAGCTGTGTGAGGTTCCTGGCCACGATGAAGCCTTCCTCCGAGTCGGATCGGCGAGTGGGACGGTGCGCGAAGAAACCGGTACAGTGCAATAGCGATCGGATAGCTGCGTGTCACACGGCAGCCCCGATCGGTTCCGCCCCCGATAATGTAGTCCGGCCCGGCCGGGTGCTCGAGGGCAGGAGGGCGCGTCGCAGTATATCGGACCGAACTCCTGCTGAGGTAGTGTTCCACCTCCGGCGACCTGCCGAAGCGGCTGTCGTTCCTGTTGTTGTCGGTTTCCCGAGTGTTACTCACAAGGTGTATTCGCCAAAGGATTGCCATCGAAAGTGAGCCGAGCATGACGAGTGTGAGCGGTAAGGGTTTTCCCAATGTGGTCGTCACCGGTCTGGCGGCCACGACGTCGATCGCCGGAGATGTGGACTCGACCTGGAAGGGGCTGCTCGGCGGCGAAAGCGGGATCGATGTCCTGGACGACGAGTTCATCGACCAGTTCGACCTGCCCGTGCGCATCGGCGGTCACCTGAAGGCCAAGCCGGAGGATTCGCTCGGCCGCGAGGAGGTCCGGCGGCTGTCCTACGTCGAGCAGATGGCGCTGGTACTGGGCCGGGAGGTGTGGCGCAACGCGGGCAACCCCGAGGTCGATCCGCAGCGGCTCGGGGTGTCGATGGGCACCGGAATCGGCGGCGCGGAGGTCTACATCGATGTGACGAACCGGATGCAGCACGGCGGCTACCGCAAGGTCTCGCCACTGGCGGTGCAACAGATCATGCCGAACGGCGCGGGCGCGGTCGTCGGACTCGAGGTGGGCGCGAAAGCCGGTGTGTCGACGGTGGTTTCGGCCTGTTCGTCCGGTTCGGAGGCGATCGCCAACGCCTGGAAATCGATCGTGATGGGCGATGCGGACATGGTCGTCACCGGCGGGGTGGAGGGTTCCATCCAGGCCGTCCCGATCGCCGCGTTCACCATGATGCGCGCCATGAGCACCCGCAACGACGAGCCCAAACGCGCCTCGCGCCCGTTCGACAAGGATCGCGACGGATTCGTCTTCGGCGAGGCCGGGGCGATGATGGTGCTCGAGACCGAGGAACACGCCCGCGCCCGCGGCGCGACGATCCACGCGCGCCTGATGGGCGCCGGAGTCACCTCCGACGGTTTCCACCTGGTCGCCCCGGATCTCGAGGGCAAGGGCGCCGCGCGGGCGATCACCCGAGCCATCGAGACGGCCGGATTGTCGAAAGACGATGTGACACATGTGAATGCGCATGCCACCGCGACATCGGTCGGCGACACCGCCGAGGCGCTGGCGATCAACTCCGCGATCGGCAACCACCCCTCGGTCTACGCGCCCAAATCCGCGCTGGGACATTCGATCGGCGCGGTCGGAGCGCTGGAGTCCGTGCTCACGGTGCTCAGCGTCCGCGACGGCGTCGTGCCGCCGACGCTCAATCTCGACAACAAGGATCCGGAGATCGACCTGGACGTCGTGACCGGACAGGCCCGAACCGCCCGGATCGATTACGCGGTGAAGAACTCCTTCGGCTTCGGCGGGCACAACGTCTCGCTGGCGTTCGGGCGTTACTGAGCCGAAACCGTGGAAGCTCCTGCTACTGTTCGGGCTTCGCGGTGTCGATCTGTTCGATTGTCATCGCACGTCCGCTGGGCGTGCGTGAAAAAGGATAGGGAATGATCGGCGAAACCTTTGACGACTATCTCGATGAGCAGGGCAATATTTCGATCCGCAGCGATGCGACCATGATCGATTTCGTCGACAAACACAGTGCGGCGAGAGCCGGCGAGCTCGCCTACCGCTACATCGACTATTCGCGCGAGCGCGACGGGGAGTACCTCGAGCTCACCTGGGGCCAGTTCGGCGTTCGACTGCGCGCGGTCGCGGCGCGGCTGCAACAGGTGACGAAACCGGGCGATCGGGTGGCGGTCCTCGCGCCCCAGGGTTTGGACTACGTGGTGGCCATGTTCGCGGCGGTGTACGCGGGCAATATCGGTGTGCCACTGTTCGATCCGGAGGAACTGGGACATGCCGACCGAGTGCGTTCGGTACTGCGCGACTGCCGTCCCGCGGCCATTCTCACCGCGAGTTCGGCCGCGGCGCGGGTGCGCGAGATCTTCCGCGAACTACCGGCCGCGCGACGTCCCCGGATCATCGCGGTCGACGCGATCCCGGACAGCGTCGGGGAGGGCTGGATCCGCCCGAACCTCGACATCGACGACGTGGCCTACCTGCAGTACACCTCGGGCTCCACGCGCGTGCCCGCCGGTGTCGAGATCACCCATCGCGCAGTGGGAACCAACCTGCTGCAGATGATCGACGCTCTCGGCATCGACGAGACCGCGCGCGGGGTCAGCTGGCTGCCGATGTTCCACGACATGGGGCTGTTGTGCGTGATCCTGCCGGTGGTCGGCGGCGGATTCATCACCATCATGTCGCCCAGTGCCTTCGTGCGCCGCCCGTACCGGTGGATCAAGGAACTGGCCGCGGCCTCGGACGGCGCGTCGACCTACGCCGCCGCACCGAATTTCGCCTACGAGCACGCGGCCGTGCGCGGACTGCCCAAACCGGGCGAGGATCTGGATCTGTCCAATGTGATCGGCCTGATCAACGGCAGTGAACCGGTGTCGGTGACTTCGATGGCGAAGTTCAACGACGCGTTCACCCCGTACGGGCTGTCCAAGACCGCGATGAAGCCGTGTTACGGCATGGCGGAGGCGACACTGTTCGTCTCGGCGACAAGGCGCGAGGACGAGGCGATGGTCGTCTACGTCGACCGGGCCGAACTCAACGCCGGACGGATGGTCGAGGTCGGTCCGGCCGCGGACAACGCGGTCGCGCAGGTGTCCTGCGGATATGTCGCGCGGTCGCAGTGGGCGGTGATCGTGGATCCCGCGACCGGGGCCGAGCGGCCGGACGGCGAGATCGGCGAGATCTGGTTGCACGGGGAGAACATGGGCATCGGCTACTGGGGCCGGGAGCAGGAGAGCGCGGCGACCTTCCGCAACCGGCTCACCGCGCGGCAGCCGAACAGCCATGCGGAAGGTACTGCGGCGGAAGCAGATTGGATGCGCACCGGCGATTTCGGCGCCTACTACAACGGTGAGCTGTACATCACCGGCCGGGTCAAGGATCTGGTGGTTGTGGACGGGCGCAACCACTACCCGCAGGATATCGAGCAGACCGCCCAGGAGGCGTCGAGTGCGCTGCGGCCGGGTTTCGTGGCGGCGTTCTCGGTGCCGGCCCACGAGCTGCCCGCGGCGATCCGCGAGGCCGGAGCGCCCGCGGGCCCGGAGAATCTGGTCGTGGTCGCCGAACGCGCCACGGGCGCGGCGAAATTGGCGCCGGAGCCGATCGCCGAGGTGGTCCGGGCCGCGATCGCGGCCAAACACGGTGTGGCGGTGTGGGATCTGTTGCTGGTCCCGGCCGGATCCATCTCGCGCACTTCCAGCGGGAAGATCGCGCGGCGGGCGTGCAAGGCGGCCTATCTCGAGGGAACGCTGCGCGGCGGCCGTCGGCAGCGGGAGTTCCCGGACGCCGAATCGCGGTAGCGACCGGCCGAGCCGGACCGCTATCGATGTCCCCGGTGCGCCGCGGTCTCAGGCACGCCAGAGCTGATCGCCCGAGCGGGAGATCACGATGTTGGGCACCACCGCGCGGGCCGACAGCCGCGACACCGCGAGCACCAGCTCGGCGATGTCTGCGGTGGGGAGCATGGCCGAGGGCTCTAGTTCACCGTGCTTCCAGGCGGTCATATCGGTGTCGACGTAGCCCGGCGAGATCGCCGTCGCGCTGACGCCGCGCGCGGACTCCTCCAGCGAGACCGTCTCGCACAGGGAGATCAGCGCCGCCTTGGTGGCGCCGTAGAGGGCCAGGCCCGGCTCCCCGGCGACCCCGGTGATCGAGGCCAGTGCGACGATCTTGGCCCCGCGCCGCGGGTCGGCCTCGGCGCTCTTGCGCAACAGCGGCAGGGTCGCCTGGATCAGCGCCAGCGGGGCGCGGAAGTTGACGTCCAGCATGCGGTCGCGGGCCTTGGGCGTCAGCTCCGCGACCTCGCCTACGCTGCCGGTTCCGGCGTTGAGCACCAGCAGGTCCAGGCGGCCGAACCGCTCGGCGTGCGCCTCGGCCAGTTCGGTGATCCGCGCCTCGTCGGCCAGGTTCGCCGCGAACGGGTGGATCTGCGCGCCGGTCTCCCCGTGGATCTCCTGGGCGGTGCGCTCGAGGGTTTCGGCGGTGCGCGCGGCGATGGTCACCGCGTATCCCTCCCCGGCCAGGCGGCGGGCGACCTCGGCGCCGATACCGCGTGAGCCGCCGGTGACCAGTGCGCTGCGAACAACCGTCATGACCCAGCCTTCTCGATGGTGCGTAGTGTAACGATGAACCGGGGAGAAGTTAACACGGATTCGCGTGCCCGCGATCGATCGGGGCGGCCGGTCGCCGCGAGCGGGCCGGGGACCACCGGCGGCCGGGCGGGCGATCGTCGTACACGCCTGCGCCCGTAGTTCCCGGGATCGCCTCGACGGGCGATGACAGCGCCCGGTCCGGTCCATCTCCGGCGGCGATCTGTGGCAGACTCGGCACCGCACGATGCGGCCGCTCGACGACCGTGCGTGGAAGGGTATGCGGGAGTTGGGATTGCGATGGAGCTGAGCACCATCGAGCGCCAGGTGGCGCAGGACAGGCGTGCCGCCACCCAGGAGCGCTCGGCCGAGGCCGATCTGCGCCTGGCCGCCTCGCTGTGTGAATTCGCCCGCGCCCTGATCGCCACCAAACAGGACGGTTCGGAGCGGGATCGTTCCCCGGCCGCGCTGGAGCCGGCTCAGGAGGCGGTGCTGATCCGGCTGCGCTGGCTGATTCGCGGGCGGGTGACCGCCCAGTTCGCCGGGCAGGTGCAGGAGGCGCTGCGGCTGTTCGAGGAGGCCGCGCGCACCATCGGCCACCGCGAGCTGGCGACCTCGACCATCCGGCAGGCCTGCGACGCGTACCACCAGGTCGCGCGGGACTATCCGGCCGCGGCCGCGGTTTGCGCCGACGGGCTGTCCAAATGCGGTGTGTGGCTGTGCCGGCTGGACCCGTCCGCGGCGGTCGACGCCAGCGCCGAGGCGGTGCGCATTCGCGCGGGCCTGTTCGCGGCCGATCCCGACCAATCCGGCCGCTACTACCTGGCCAGCCTGAACATGTTGCTGCGCACGCTGATGATCGGCCGACCGCGCAAGCAGGCGCTGGCGATGTACCGGGAACGGTATTCGGCCTGGACCACCCAGCCGATGACCAGCCGGTTGCGTGCGACGCCGATCGCTGAACTCGACTTCACCGCTAAAACCGTTGCGGCACTGGGGAAGCTGGAGTGCCAGACGCTCGAGCGCGCGGGTTACCTGACTCAGCAGCAGATTCTGTACCAGACCTCCGGTGACCTGTCGACGATCGAGGAGATCAACTGGAAGCTCGGGCTGGTGGGGCTCAAACCCCTTGCGGCCGGGGCGCTTCCGGATCTGCCGTCCAAGCCGGTGGAGATCGCGACCTCGTTCGGCGCGATCGCGGTGCGGTGTACGAGTCCCGATGCGGTGGCCCAGGTGCGCGCGGCGGTCATCGCCGCCTACGCGGCCGACGGCGCGGAGCCCACCACGAGCACCTCCTTCCAGGGGGTGCACGAAACCCATTGGCATATGCCCGATCCCGAGATGAACCTCACCGAGCGCCTCGGTGACGACGTGGTGCTGGTCGAACGCTGCGGCGGCAGCTGGATCTCGGTGGCCAGCCTGTACTGGGAACTCACCCCTGGCGGGAAAAACCCTCTGGCCCTGCGCCTTTCCCAGCGCTGGCCGGTCATCACGGTGAACACCACCGAGCACATGTCCTACGAACTGTGCTGGTACGCCGACGGCGTCGCCGCCCAGTACGCCGCCCTGGGGCGTCCTGCCGGGCAGCCCGCACTGGACAAGCCGTTGGCGCCCTTGAACTTCGCGGTCCTGGCCGACTACGGCGCGGACTATGCCTCGGAGACCCAGGTCCGCGCGGCGTTCGGCAACACCGCGACGTTCTCCAAGCTCACCAATCTGCCCACCAGCGGTATCCGGCAGGCCGGGCAGGCGCACGCGCTGGCCGATTACGGCGATCGGGTGCTGTTCTTCCGCGCCGGCGGATCGGACTGAGCGGCGATGTCGGAACCCGCGCTATCGCAAGCGGTTTCGCCGCGGTGGGAGTACGGCGGCCGGTACTACGTGGTGTGGCGGGTCACCGACAGCGCTGAGCGGGCCACCCTGGGCTGGGAACTCGAGGACGTGGGCCCCTCGCCGGGGCGAGGTATCGTACTCGAGGCGTTCGAACAGGACGCCTCCGGAGAGTTCGCGTTCACCGCGTTCACCGACCAGCCGCTGCCGTTCGCCCTGGTCCACCGGTTCGTCGTGGAGGCGGCCCGGCAGATCCCGGCGAAGTAGCCGATCACGTCTTCCGCCGGCCGGGCGGGATGAATTCGCGCCGCGCGAGTGTTGGACACAGGTCCGTCCGCTCCACGGCCGGTAACGAATGACCTGTAGTGGAAGGCCGCGGCCCGCCGGACCGGAGCGGAGGCCAACGCCACAACAATCGATTTGCGATTCGGTGCCTGGGCGTATGTATAGTTGGCTTTGGCAACTAGTTGTATGCGCTAACCAAGTCTGCAGATCTATGGGAGAAGGTGAATCCCGTGACCACCGTCGGCCTCGAGCCCGAGGTAACCGCCGTCGTCTCCGGCGACGCCGTCCTCGACGACGCCGATCGCCTCGGCACTCAGTTGGTCCGGTTCATGCGGGCACTGAACCGGGCGAAGACACAGATGTCCAAGCACGGTCCGGACGGATTGGACAGACTCGCCTACGCGGTGCTGTTCTGCCTGGTCCACGACGGCCCGCAGCGTACCGGCAAGATCGCCGAGCAGCTGCACGCCGAGATCTCCACCATCAGCAGGCAGACCCGATCCCTCGTCACGCACGGCATGATCGAACGCCGGGCGGACCCTGTCGACGGCCGCGCCTGCGTGCTCGCCGCCACCGAGGAGGGAGTGCGAGTCTTCGAAGAGACCCGCCGGCAACGGAATCTCTGGCTCGCCGGAATCCTGGCCGACTGGCCCGCGACGGAGCGGTCCGATCTCATCACACTTCTCGACCGGCTCAACGCCGATATCGAGACAACCCCATCGCTGTGTACAGCCGAACCGAAATAGGGTTTGAACAATTATGACGACTTCGACAACCGAGGCGCCGGTGGCTCGGTCCGGACCAGTGCAGGAAGAGAGTACGTTCCTCTCCCACCGCCAGGTTCTGACGGTGCTGTCGGGCCTGCTGCTGGGCATGTTCCTGGCGGCGCTGGATCAGAACATCGTGAGCGTTGCGATCGTTCGGATCGCCAACAGCCTGCACGGATTCGATCAGCAGGCCTGGGCGACCACCGCCTATCTGATCACCGCGACCATCAGTACCCCGCTGTACGGCAAGCTTGCCGACATCTACGGCCGCAAGCCGTTCTTCCTCACCGCGATCGGCATCTTCGTCATCGGTTCGGCGGCCTGTACGTTCGCCACCTCGATGTACGAACTGGCCGGGTTCCGTGCCTTCCAGGGCCTGGGCGCCGGTGGTCTGATGTCGCTGGCGATGACCATCATCGGTGACATCGTCCCGGCCCGCGAGCGCGTGCGCTACCAGGGCTACTTCATGATGGTGTTCGGCATCTCCACGGTGCTCGGACCGGTACTCGGCGGCTGGTTCTCCGGCTTCGACCACCTGTGGGGCCTCGAGGGCTGGCGCTGGGTGTTCCTGGTGAACGTGCCGATCGGCGTGATCGCGCTGGGCGTGGTGGCCCGGGTGCTGAACGTGCCGCACCGAAGGCAGAACCACAAGGTCGACTGGTGGGGAGCGATAGCACTCGCGATATGCGTGGTCCCGCTGCTGATCGTGGCCGAACAGGGCCGCGGCTGGGGCTGGGGCGACAGCAAGTCGATCATCTGCTACGGCATCGGCGCGGTCGGGCTGATCCTGTTCATCTTCGTCGAATACGTGATGAAGGATGCGGCGCTGATCCCGCTGCGGCTGTTCAAGAACTCGACCTTCAGCGTCGTCATCGCGGGCGGATTCATCGTGGGTGTCGCGATGTTCGGCGCGATCTCCATGGTTCCGCTGTACTGGCAGGTCGTTCGGAACTACTCGCCGACCGCCGCGGGTCTGCTGATGCTGCCGCTGGTCGCGGGCATCATGATCGGATCGCTGATCTCCGGTCAGGTCACCCGGTTCACCGGCCGCTACAAGATCCTGCCCGTGGTGGGCACGTTCATCATCGCGGTGGGCGCGCTGCTCTACGCGCAGGTCCACTACGACAGCGCGATCTGGCAGCCGCTGCTGTACAGCGGCGTCATCGGCCTGGGCCTGGGCTGCTGTATGCAGACGTTGATCATCGCCGCGCAGAACGCGGGCCCGCGCTCGGATATGGGTGTATCCACCGCGTCGGCGACCTTCTTCCGGCAGATGGGCGGCACGCTGGGTGTCGCGGTCTTCCTGACGATCATGTTCAACCTGCTGCCGAACAAGATCATCGATGCTTTCGGCGGCCACCTGCCGGCCGGGTTCGACACTTCCAAGCTCGGCAGCATCCAGAGCAACACCAGCGGCATCGCCAATCTCCCGGCGATGGTCAAGGATCCGATCCTGATCGGATTCACGAACTCCCTGCACGGCGTGTTCTACGCCGCGGCCGGGGTCGGGCTGGTGGCCTGCCTGGTGCTGCTGTTCATGAAGGAGATCCCGCTGGCGGACCCCAAGGCCTCCGCGCCGCCGGCCGAGAAGCCGGTCGACGCAACCACGGATTCGTGGGAGGAAAGTCAGGGCCGGGCGCAGTATCAATACGCGCTCTCCGAGCCGGAGCCGGTGCTGGCCGGTGCGGTCGCGGGCAGGCATGCCGCGATCTCGCGCAACGGCAACGGCGCGGCTGCGCATACGAATGGAACGGCGGTGTCACAGATGGCCATAAGGAGTTCGTCGGCCGGATTCGCCTCGGCGGATGGCGAGGTTCGCACGATCGGCGGTCGGATCAGACGCGAGGACGGGCGGCCGGTCGCCGGCGCCGCGCTCACGCTGATCGATACGCGCGGTCACCAGGTGTCCCGGGCGGCCGGTGACGCCGAGGGCGGTTACACGATCGGCGCGCCCACGTCGGGCAGCTACGTGCTGATCGTCTCGGCCGGCGGGCATCAGCCCTCGGCGGTCAATGTGACCGTCGGCAATGGATCGCAGGCGCTGGACGTGACGCTGCAGGGTTCGGGCGAACTGTCGGGCGTGGTGCGCTCGGCGGGGCGCGGTGAGCCGCTGCCCTCGGCGACGGTTACGCTGACCGATATGCGCGGCGAGGTCGTCGGCGCGGCGGTCACCGGACAGGACGGCGCATACGTCTGCCACGGCGTGGTATCCGGGATCTACACCCTGGTCGCCGTCGCCGATCACATGCGGCCCAACGCGCTGACCCTGACCGTGCCCGAGAGTGGTCTGCTGCGGCACGACATCGAACTCTCGCCGATGACGGTGCTGTCCGGCGCGGCCTGGGCCAACGGGCGCGCGGTGCCGGATGCGCAGGTGACGGTGCTGGACGTCAGCGGGACGCCGGTCGCCACCGCGCGCACCGACGCGGAGGGCCACTACCTGGTGACCGATCTGCCCGAGGGCGAGTACACCGTGGTGGCCAGCGGCTACCCGCCGGTGACCAGCCAGGTGACCGTCGCCGGCGGCGAGATCAACCACGATGTGCGGCTCGGCTACGAGGAGGCGACAAACCAGTCATGAGTGGATTGACGGCACGTATTCACACCACCGAGGGGTGGCCGGTACCGGACGCGGTGCTGACGGTAACCGATTTGAGCGGCCGTCAGCTCGCCCGGGCGAGTGCCGGTGCGACCGGGGAGGTGGCTACCGAGCCGCTGCCCGCGGGCGTGTGCACCGCCATCATCACCGCGCCGGGTTATCAGCCGGTGGCGCAGGTGGCGCGGGTCGGTGGGGACGGTTCGGGCCGGCTGGGGCAGATCGTCCTGGCTCCGGAGGCGGGGACCAATCCGGCTCCGCCGGCGGGTCCGTGGACCATCGATCCAGTGCATTCGACGGTGATCGCGACCGCGCGGCACCTGGGTATCGCGAGTATCAAGGCCCGGTTCGCGGAGGTGAGCGGTCGGCTGAACATCGCCGAAACCCTGGAGAATTCGACGGGTTTCGCCGAGATCAAGACCGCGAGCATCGATACCGGTATCGGGATGCGCGACGACCACCTGCGGTCGGCGGACTTCCTGGACGCCGAGAAGTATCCGGTGATCTCGTTCAACGGCAGCGGTTTCCGCCGCGTCGGCGGTGACAAGCTGGTGATGCCGGGCGAGCTGACCCTGCACGGTCAGGTCCGCCCGGTCGAGCTGGACATCACCTACGGTGGCTACGGCCCCGACCCGTGGGGCGGTGTGCGCGCGGCGTTCCACGCCGAAATGCAGTTGCACCGCAACGATTTCGCGATCGACTACAACGCCATGGTGCGCGCGGGTATCGCCGCGGTCGGCACCGCGGTGAAGATCGATCTGGACATCGAACTCGTCCAGGGTGAGTCACTGCCCCAGATGTAGCACGGTATTTCGCATGCCGCCCCGATCCGAACGGATCGGGGCGGCATGCTTGTGGGATTCGATTGCTACACAGCGCAATTCGGATTGGATGGGAGAATCGTCAGAACGAACTCTCCGAAAGGTCGCGTGGATGGCGCTTCGGTGCACCCAGCCGACGGTGGTCGCCGGCGTCATCGCAGGTACCCGAGGAGGTTTTTCGCACCTGCGGATTTGATCCGCATGACCCTGTCCGCATCCTCGTCGACGAGTGTGAGGGCTTCGTAGGCATCGCTCGCCGCAAGGGCGTCCCGCCCCGAAAGCACTTCGGCGCACAACAGCCAGATGCCCTCCTGGGCTGCGAGAATACATTCCCTCGTCAAATCCCGGCCGTCCCGCGCCGCCTCGTACGTCTGTCCTTCCCCCGCGGCAAGCGCCAGCACAAGGCTGGAAAAAAACCCTCCGCACCGGCAGCGGGACCGCATCCGCCAGGGCCGCGAGAGCGACCCGCATCGTCGGAACCGCGGGCTCGCAGAGGATCGATGGCATGAATACATGGCCGTCCAAGCGGTCGGTGTCGAGGCGCTGCTCGCCGTCACCGCCGTGCGCGAGCCATCGGAGATCATCCGCAACATGCCCGGCATGGTGACCGCACCCGCAACGCAGCTGGGACCACTCGTGCCGTTCGATCTCGAGTTCCAAGAACCCCACCCCCCGAGCATCCCTGTATCTTCCGTTGAGATCCACTCGAATTTGCGAGGGGTATCGCGAGTATCAAGGCGCGCTTCGCGGAGGTGAGCGGTCGCCTGAACATCGCCGAAACCAAGGGAAGAGTGAGTTGCCCTGCGCTGCCCCGGTTTCTGCGCCCTGGCGGCCCAATGCCGTGTCACCTCTTGCGCATTTCCCAATATCGGTGAATCATTCCCGGCCCACGGTCAATAGGCTGGGGCGAGGTGTCCACTCGATACCGACGAGGAAGCCACATGTCAGCAACGAGTTCGGGACGAAACGAATGCCCGATGGCGGGTCGACCCGGCGCGGTGATGCCGGAGTAGGCGTGGAATTCAATGTCACACTGTCGGATCCCGCGCTGGTGACCGCGTGCTTCGACGATCTGATGACCGTGCTGGGGCATACCCTGCGGGAGCTGGGACATTCGGTGGTCGACACCGGCGGCCCGGATACCGGCCGGATCAACATCGTCTTCGGGTATTACCTTGCGCCCCAGGAGTTTTCCGAGCCGTGCATCGTGCACCAGCTGGAGCCCGTCACCGACAACACGGTGGCCTCGGGCATGGTGCCGGTGGACCTGCTGCGGCGGCATCTGGTGTGGGACTACAACCGCCGCAATATCGAGCAGTTGCGACGCTACGACGTGACGGCGCACTACGTTCCGCCGGGCTTCCATCCCGTACAACGGCGGGTGCTGCGGTCGGCGGAAACCTCGACGGAGGTGCTGTTCTACGGGAAGCGGACACCGCGCCGCGCCCGGATGCTCGAGCTGCTTCGGGAGGCGGGATTGCGGGTCCGCTGGGTGCGGGACCGCTACGGTCCCCGGCTCGATCCGCCAGATCGCACGGTCGAAAGTGGTGCTGTGCTTGCACTCTCACGAATGGATGCGGGTATTGGAGTCGGCGCGGGTCACCCATCTGATGGCCAACCGCAAGGCGGTGGTCGCGGAAGTGAATCCGGGGGGCGACTCGGACGGGCTGAACGACGGTATCCTCGGCGTTCACTACGACGGTTTGGTGGAGGCATGTCTGTCCCTGGTCCACGACGATCGCGCCCGAGCCGAACTCGAGGATGCGGCGTTCCGCACGATCGCCGCACGGCCCTACAGCGATGTTCTCGCCCGGGTGATTCCGCGCGCGGACCCGCCGGCGGCCGTTCCCGCCCGCGGGTGCGTCCTCGGTCCGGGGATCGCAGGATGATTCCGGTCGAGCCGGACGCACCGGGCGCCGCGGCCGGGGGTTCGGGTCGTCGCACAGATGTGACGTCGCCTCGGGTACCTGTTCACCTGCTGGATGTGTCGTTGAGAGATGCTGTTGTCCGAGTATGCGAGCCGCGAGCGCGGTCGGCCGGTCACGGCCGGCCGCCAGCTGCCGGACAGGGCCGTCGGGCGCGGGCGCGCGGATGTGTGGGAACCGAGTCGGAGCAGAACGGCGGGCGCGCGTGGTAATGGAGTATCCAGTAGGTGGAGTTGCCCTGCGGTCCGGTGCGGACGTCATCGAACCGCCCGAAGACGTTGTGACGCAACCTGATTCGATGGGGGATCGGGGTAGTGAGTACGCGGTGCTGGCGCGGCGGGTGCGCAGTGCCGGACTGCTCGAGCGGCGGGTGGGCTATTACGCCGGGCTCGCTGCGATCGCGTTCGCGGCGCTGGTGGCCGGGTGGGCGGCTTTCGTCGTGGTGGGCGACTCGTGGTGGCAGCTGGGCATCGCCGCGGTACTGGCCGTCGTGTTCACCCAGTTCGCGTTCCTGGGGCACGACGCCGGGCACCGGCAGATCTTCCGCACCCGTCGGGCGAATCACCTGTTCGGTCTGATCGCCGGGAATCTGTGCATCGGAGTGAGCATCGGCTGGTGGACCAGCAATCACAACCGGCACCACGCGCACCCCAACACCGAGGGGGCCGACCCGGACATCATGGGCGTGCTGGCCCACTCCGGTGGCCGCGCGGGGGCCGGACGCGGTGTGCGGCGCTGGATCTTCCGGCATCAGGCGCGGCTGTTCTTTCCGATGTTGTTGCTGGAGGGCGCGAGTCTGCACGGGGCGAGCGTCCGGGCGGTGATCGGGTGGCCGATCCGGCATCGAGCCTGGGAAGCGGCGCTGCTGGCCGCGCATGCGGTCGGCTATCTCGCCCTCGTCGCGACGGTGCTGCCCCCGGGTAAGGCGCTGGCGTTCATCGCGGTGAACCAGGGGCTGTTCGGATTGTTCATGGGCTGCACTTTCGCCCCGAACCACAAGGGGATGGCGGTGCTGGACGAGGATCAGGCCACCGACTTCCTGCGCCGTCAGGTGCTGACCTCGCGCAACGTTCGAGGCGGGCGGGTCATCGATATCGCCATGGGCGGGTTGAACTATCAGATCGAGCACCACCTGTTCCCGTCCATGCCGCGGCCCAACCTGCGCCGGGTCCGGCCGCTGGTGATGCGGTTCTGTGCCGAGCGGGGAGTGCCGTATTGCGAGACCGGCCTGCTGGAGTCGTACTCGCAGGCGTTGCGGCATCTGCATGAGGTCGGCAAACACGCTCGGTGACCGACTCGGGCCGGAGATTTCGTCACCGTCGGCGATGAAGCGCACGATTGCGTCGCGGTTCTCGTAGTGGACGGGCGAGGCCCGTATATGCCCTTGTGCGTATATACGTGATGGAGTATGTTAGCGGTCGTGGCAGCCGATCCGTTCTCCGTGGTCGCCGAGCCGCAGCGTCGGCGGATACTCGACCAGCTGCGGACCGGGCAGGCCACCGTCGGCGAGCTCGTCGATCGGCTGGAGTTGTCCCAGCCGACGGTGTCCAAACATCTCAAGGTGCTGCGCGACGCGGGTTTCGTCACCTGCGAGGTGGCGGCGCAGCGGCGGGTCTATCGGCTGGCTCCCGGCCCGTTTCAGGAGCTGGACGGCTGGCTCTCACCGTATCTGCGGCTGTGGCAGCACCACCTCGACGCCCTCGGGCGACACCTCGACAGAAAGGACCGGCCCTGATGAGCACGCAACCCTATCGGCCAAGCCCCCTGCACCCGGTCGAACTCGTGGACGACGGCGGGCGGTGGTCGCTGGTGTTCACCCGCGACTTCCCGCATGTTCCCGAATCGGTCTGGTCGGCCCTCACCGATCCGGGGGAGCTGGCCGAATGGGCGCCCTACACCGCCGATCGCCCACTCGACACGCTCGGCCCGGTCACGCTGATCATGATCGATGGCCAGGCGAAACTCGAACTGCCGGGCGAGGTTTCGCATGTCGACCGACCGTACCGGCTCGAATACACCTGGAGCGGTGAGCTGTTGCGGTGGGAGTTGAGCGAAACCGACAGCGGCACAACGCTTCGACTGACGCATCAGCTGTCCGATCGTGCCCAGGCCGCCATGATGGCCGCGGGCTGGCACCTGTGCCTGGATGTCGCCGCGCTGTTGCTCGCAGGCACGCCCATCGGCCCGATCGTCGGCGCGGCCGCGATGAACAACGGCTGGTCCGAACTGAATCGCGCATATTCGGCCGAACTGGGAGTGGAGCCGATCGAGCCGCCGACCGCCGGTGGGCGCGAGGGCTGAGCGCAATTCGCGGCGCAGGTCGGAAAGCCGCCGCGTGGACGCGGTGTCAGCAGCGGCCCGACCGGATCCAGGTCGTGCGCGGCGGCTTGGTGTGACCGCCCGGCGGGTACGCGGGGATACTGGGCTGTGCACAGTGCACATCGTTCGATCAGGAGGGCGCATGGCGAGAACAGCGGATTCCGGTGCGGCGGAAGGCGATACCGCGGCCAAGGTGTCGGGCAGCGCTGTGGGCCCGATGCTGATCGCGGCCGCCGAGCAGCATCTTCCGCCCGATCAGCGACTGGTCGACGACGACCTCGCCGCGGCCATGCTGCCGAGTGCGCTGCGCGCGGTGGTGCGTCCGCGACCGCTGCGGCAATGGCTGATGTCGGTGACCGATCGGGAAGCCCCCGGGCTGTGGAACAGCATCGCCTGTCGCAAACGTTATATCGATGACCGCCTCACCGAGGCGATCGATGCGGGCATCGAGGCGGTGGTATTGCTGGGCGCGGGGTTCGACACCCGCGGCTATCGCGTTGCCGACCGCGTCGAGGACTTCGAGGTCGACATGCCTCGCAATCTCGAAACCAAACGGAAGCGAATGCCGGTGCCGGACAACGTGGTTCAGGTGCCCATCGATTTCGAGACCGAGGATCTCGGCGCGGCGCTCACCGCGCACGGGCACCGGCTCGACCGTCGGACCATGTACGTCTGGGAGGGCGTCACCCAGTATCTGACCGAGCCCGCGGTCCGCGCCACCCTCGACTTCCTGTCCGGCGCGGCGTCCGGCAGCCGGCTCGCATTCACGTACGTGCGCAAGGACTTTCTGGACGGCACTCAGCTTTACGACTCGCCGCGCATGCGCCGGCGTTTCGTGGAACGCGAGCGAATCTGGCGTTACGGGCTGGAGCCCGGTGACGTCGCGCCGCTGCTGGCGGAGTACGGGTGGGACGAGGCCGAACAGGTCGGCGGTGCGGAATACGCGGCGCGGTATCTGGAGCCGGCCGGACGGACCGGTGTCGTCTCGGAGGTGGAACGCAACGTCAGCGCGGTCGTGCGGTGATGCCGCGCCCGCGGGCTCGACGAGCCGGTGAGGTCAGCGGACCCACTCCCATGACGGGTCTTTGATGACGAAGTGCCGCCCGAGGGCGTGCACGGCCTCGGGTGAGGTCGAGTCGACATCCTCGCCCTCCTCGACCAATGTCCCCCAGACCCGGACCGCTTGGTACAGATGCTCGTCGGGCCATTCGCGGAGCCCATCGATATAGACGTGGGCGCCCGGGCCGCACAGGACCACGGCGCCGGACATGGCATTCTCGGCGAGGCCGAAAAGGTCGACCTCGCTGTTCACGGATTCGTCGAGATTCATATGCTCCAACTCAGGGATGTTTCGGCTGTCATATCGTCATCTCCGGACGAACCCGATGCCGATGACCGCGCTGTCGAAATCTACATAGCCGCTGTAGAATTTGTCCGGAGAACTCTGCAGGACCTGCATAGGATCTCTCGCCTGCCTTTCCGGATCCGAATATTCCATATGATTCGCATGCCACCAGGACTTCGACTGGTCATCGTACCAGCCGTAGTCGAAGTTGACATAGCCCGGCTTCACATTCCTGCCGTTGTCGGCCGTCATGTTCACCTGACCGGTGAGGGAATCCGGGGCGAATCTTTCCGGAAGTTGACCGGAGTAGAAGTGCTTGGAGAAGATGACCGCCTTCCATTCGGAAGGATTGCCCGGCGGTAGGCTCTGCTCCACCCCGCGCAGCTGTGAGAGTTCCGGATCGGCTCGCACCATATTGATGAATTCCTGTCTGGTGGCAGGATTTCGCTGCAGGATCGCGTTGAACCTGTCCGCATAGCCGGACACCCTCTTGAATGTGCGCCGGCCGCCTTCGATCTTGGCCTGATTGCGGGCGACCATCATCTTGCTCCGGTATTCGTCCGAAATCTTGGACCAGGCGTCATTGGCCTCCTTGGTCCGGGTGTCGACGAGATTTTGCATATTGGCCACCTTCGCCTTGGCCGCGACCACCTTCGGGTGGTTCTCATCGCCGCCTGCCGCCTGCGTTTCTTTGGCCAGTTGTCGCCTCGCGTCGGCCAGCGAGTTCTTGGCGCTGGACAATCGCCCGTTGGCCACCTCGCCGGGCGTCAGCGCCTTCTCCGCTTCCGCGATCGCCGCATGTGCGACCGGGTCGTCGAATGCGAGGTTCATCGGAGGCCAACCGTGGGTCACACCCAGGCGGACCATCGTGACGCCGATGCACCCTCGATTGATGGTTCGCAATTCGGCCGGCGACAACTTCCTGCCGATCTTCGCCTCGTACTTCTTGATGAACTCGTCCTTCTTGTAGACACGCTGAGGATGCCTGGGGTCCAGTTCGGGAGCGAGTATTCGAGCGTCCGCACCCGGGGCCGGCGGCTCGGCCCACCCTCGTGCGGCCTCGGCGGCGCGGCGGCGGTCGGCTTCCTCTTGGGCGCGGCGTCTGGCTTCTTCTTGGGCGCGGCGGCGGTTGGCTTCGTCTTCGGCGCGGCGTCTGGCTTCTTCTTGGGCGCGGCGGCGGTTGGCTTCGTCTTCGGCG
>CBJNFW010000082.1:0-28760 GCA_966435935.1 uncultured Nocardia sp. | reverse complement strand
GTCCGGCGCGGACCAGCATGATCAGCCCGGTGACGACCGCGATGGCGATGACCGCCGGCGCCGCGAACCGGACCTCACCGGCGGACGAATCCTGTTCCGCGGCAAGCCTGTCGTTCCGGTCGGCGCGGTCGAAGATCGCGGTCACGGCTGAGTCCCCGGTCGCCGCGGCAGCGCGAACGTGAGTACCGTGAGCACGCCCGCGACCGCCGCGACGATCCACAGCACCGTCACGCAGGCCTGCAGGAACGTCGGCGCGGTGGCCGCCGCCGCCACGGCCGCGTCGATCTCGCCGCCCGCGCAGCCGCGCACCGGCAGCACGTGCGACGGCGAGGCGAAGGCGGCACGGGCACAATCGCCGAAACGCCGGACCTCCTCGATTCGGTCACCCGGCGCCGCGCCGCGCTCGGACAAACGCTGCGCCAGAAGCACTTTCGCGTCGTCCACGCCGGAACCGGCGCCGATTCGAGTGAAGAACACACTCCCGAGCACGGCCGCGCCGATCGCGCTGCCGAGCTGCTGGACGGTCGGCGCGAGCCCGGAGGCGCTACCTGTCGGCCCCTGCCCCAGCCCGGCCACCATCACCGCCGGCAGCGGCGCGGCGAACCAGCCCATCCCGCCCCCGGCCAGCAGCACCGGTTCGCTCAGCGCGCGCGTATCCACGCCGCCGGATGCGGGATGTACCGTCAGCGCCATCTGCGCGACACCGAGCGCGAACAGCCCGACGCCCACGGTCAGCGACCGAGATCCCAAGCGCGCCATCAGTATCGGTGAGGTGAGCGCCGCGACCAGGGCGCCGAGCGCGAACGGCAGCAGCAGCCGCGCGGTCTGCCACGCCGACCAGCCCAGGCCGGTCTGCGCGGTCATCGACACGGTGAACAGCAACGCCGCGAACAATCCGTAGAACACCAGCAACAGAACCGATCCCACGCCGAAGCCGCGATCGCGGAACACCTCCGCGCAGATCAGCGGCGTGCCGCCGCGCACGGTAACCCACCGCTGCCGCCAACCGAATCCGGCCAGCACCGCCACGCCCGCTGCCAACAGGACCAGCGCACCGGGCGGCCAGCCCGAATCACGGCCCGTGGACAGCGGATACAGCACCGCGGCGAGCCCGGCCGTCGAGAGCACCGCGCCCGGCACGTCCATCCGCACCGGCCGTTCGGCTCGCCCGATGTCCAGATAGCGCGCGGCCAGGGCCAGGGCGAGCAGGCCCAGCGGCAGATTCAGCAGGAAGATCGACCGCCAGCCCAGTCCGCCCGGGTTCAACCCGACGATCAGTCCGCCCAGCACCGGCCCGGACAGCCCGGCCAGGCCCGCGACCGCACCGTAGACGCCGAAGACCAGCGGCCGCCGCCGCAGCGGGAACACCTCGGCCACGATCGCGATCGTCTGCGCCGAGACCGCCGCCGCACCCAGTCCCTGCGCCAGCCGGCCGGCCACCAGTTCGATCGGGAGCCGGGCCAGACCACAGCCCAGCGAGGCCGCGGTGAAGATCGCCATGCCGATCAGGAACAGTCGCCGTCGCCCGAACCGATCCCCCAGCCGGGAAGCGGTCAGCAGGGTGCACGCGAACGCCAGCCCGTAGCCGGTGACCACCAGCAGCTGCACCGAGCCGGTGGCAGACAGATCGCGGGCCAGCACCGGAAGTGCGGTGTTGACGATGGTCAGGTCCAACATCTGCATGAACACCGCGAGCAGGCAGGCCGCCAGTGCCGCCCACGCGCGCCGACCCGGGACGGCCGGATCCGCGCTATCGCGGTCCGCCCGAACCGGTATGCCCCGAATCGCCATGGTCAGGCGTCGACCCGCAGGGCGTAGTCACCGGCGTCGGCCACCGCGGCGGTGATCTCGGTGAGCGTCTTGACGTACCGCCCGACCGATTCGTTGGCATCCTCGGTATCGGGGAAGACCAGGCTCAACGTGGTGACGTCCGGGAAGCGGTTGATCCAGACGTAGACCTCGCCGGCCGCGGCGCGGTTGCCGAACAGACCGCCGTTGATCCGGTCGAACATCTCCACCCCGGCGATCTTGCGCACGTCGACGTAGGACAGCATCATCGCGGCCCAGCCCGGCCGCACGCGGATGCCCAGCTCCGGCGGGGCCAGTTCCAGCACCCGGTGCGGGGAGACGTCGGTGAGCTCTTTGGCTCGATCGGCGGTCTCCTGCGCGACCGCGACCAGATCGCTGAACCGCGACTCCGGCGGCACGTCGAAGGCGATCGGCAGCAGATTCGTGTAGTAACCCACCGCGCCGGCCTCGCCCGGCGTGCTTCGGGTGTTGGCCGGGCTGAGGATGAAATGCCAATCGTTACCGGTCAATTCGACTTCGGTGAGCGCGAGCGCGGCGAACAGCCCGCCGAGAAACCGGCCGCCGCCGTTCTCACATGCCTGTTCGAAACGCAGCGCGTCGGCCTCGGTGAACAGCGGCAGCGTCAGCACCGCGCCGCGCACATAGCCCGAGGCGTTCGCGGTGCCCAGGTACAGCGGGAAGGTCGGCATCTGTCCGCCGTTGCGCTGCAACAACTCCAGCCAGGTGGTGACCAGCGGGGATTGCTCGGTGAGTTCGGCGTTGTAGGCGCGTTCGCGGGCGCAGTAGGCCAGATGCCCGTCCACCGGCGCGAGCGCGGGCTCGGTGCCGGACAGTTCCGCGCCGTAGAGCATCAGCAGATCCACACAGGTCAGCGCCTGCGCGACGCCGTCGGTGTGCAGGTGGTCGACCGCGGCGTACACGGTGAACGCCTGCTCCTGCTCGATGATCCCGAAGCTGAAGCAATTCCAGTGCAGCGCATCGGGTGTGGTGTCCTGCACGTGCCGGCGGATCGCGTCGCTGTCGGTGAATTCGCCGTATTCGGTCGGCACGAGTTCGAGTGTGTCCGCGTCGACCACGTGCCGCACCACGCGTTCGTCCGGCTCGACGGTGAACCAGCTGGCGAACGATTCGTGTCGCCGCGCGAACGCGGTGACCGCGCGAGTCATCGCCTCGATGTTCGGCACGCCCGGGATGTCGTAGGCGATCATGCACAACCGCGAGGAGCGGTGGCCCGCGGCGGCGGTGCGCCAGGTGGTGCGCAGATACTCCTGTTGCTGGTACGAGGGCGGGATCGGATGCTCCGGCGCGTCCCGCATCACGGCCAGCGCCGCCAGCGGAACGCTCCAGCTGGTGACCCGGCCCGGCTGTGGGTGCCAGTCGTCGAAGAAACCGAAATTGACCACGAGTGCCCTCGATTCACAGCGTTGGGAGGTGTCACCGCCCGATCTCCAGGGCGGCACCACAGCCAGTCAACGACAGCCGTATGAACCCGGACCACACGTCGGGGACGATGTTGTGACGATTGACAGCACTCGGCGCCGGACGCGGCATACGTTTCCAATCATCGCCGATAAGGATTGCCGCCCTTCATGATTCATCCCTACCGTTGCCGTGCACAGGCCAACGGAACCTCCGGGAGGAGCAGGTGGGCAGACATTCCGCACCGCGCAGATCACGCTCGCGCGGCCGACAGGCGACGATGCTCGCGCCCGTGGTGGCGCTGGCCGCGGGATGGGCCGGCACTGCCGGTGCGGATCCGGTTGCGCCGGCCGCGATTCCAGCGCTCAGCAGCGCCGCGCGGCCCGCCGTGGACGGCTCGCATCTGGTGAACCTCACCCCGGACGCGGGCCGGATGGTGAACATGCGGGTGTACTCGGCGGCGATGAATTCGGTGATCACCGTGAAAGTGCTTCGCGCCCCGGATCATTCGAAACCCGCGCCGGTGCTATATCTGCTCAACGGCGCGAACGGCGGCGTCGACGAATCGAGCTGGACCGAGCAGACCGATATCGCCGATTTCTTCGCCGACAAGCAGATCACCGTCGCCATCCCGCTGGGCGGGCGCGGAAGTTACTTCACCGACTGGCGCAGCGACGATCCGGTGCTGGGACGGCAGCGGTGGAGCACCTTCCTCACCAAAGAGCTGCCGCCGATCATGAATTCCACGTTCCGCGGCAGCGGCAGGAACGCGCTGGCCGGAATTTCGATGGCCGGGACGTCGGTGTTCCAGCTCGCCCTGGACGCACCCGGGCTGTATCAGGCGATCGGCGCGTACAGCGGATGCGCGCAGACCAGCAATCCGCTCGGCGAGGCGTACGTCACCGCGGTGGTCGGCCGTTGGGCGGGCAACGCCGCGAATATGTGGGGCCCGCCGGGCGACCCCGCCTGGGCCGCCAACGACCCGTACCTGCACGCGGATCGCCTGCGCGGCACCGCGATCTACGTCTCCTCCGGCACCGGCATCCCAGGCCCCCTGGACACCTTGAACGGCCCCGGAATCCACGACAACCCGGAAAAACTCGCGTCCCAGCTCACCAGTGGAGCGATCCTCGAGGCCGCCACCAACCAGTGCACCCACCGCATGCACGACCGCCTGGCCCAACTCCACATCCCCGCAACGTTCGACTTCCGCCCCGCGGGCACCCACTCCTGGGGCTACTGGCAGGAAGACCTGCACAACTCCTGGCCGCTCTTCAGCCGAGCCCTCGACTCCGCGCCGGCACAGCGGGAATCAGCGTCCCACCGCTGACCGAACCCGTTCGGCGAGCAGCGAACAGTCGACCGGACCGGAGGTGTCGACCGAAATCGTGGCCGCGGCCAACCCGAGCGGTTCGGCCCGCGCTGCCCACAGATCCCAATCGCCTGCCAGGTGTTCCCGGTCCCGATACAAGGCGGGGCGGCGACGGCTCGCGTACCGCGCCCGGGCTGTCCCGGCAGGCACCCGACACCAGATTTCGACGGTACGTACGGTCCCGGCCGTGGCCAGACCGGCGCGGGCCAGGGAACGGTCACGGGGCGCGAACCACCACGAATCGATGACGACGTCGGCCGGAATCGCTTGCGCCAGCGCCCATACCGTATCCATGGCGATAGCGCCCAGTGCCGGGAGGTCGTCGACTCCCTCGACGCTTGCCGCGAGCGCCTCCTTCACGGCGTCCTTCGACAGGAACCGCGCGTCGAGTTCGCGCGCCAGCGCCCTCGCCAGGGTCGACTTGCCCGCGCCGGGCAGGCCGTTCACCATCACCAGCAGTTCGGTCATTCGGTCATCCTCACCGTCGGCTCCTCGTTCGTTGCGCTTTCACATCAGCACTCGCGGTGGCGAGAATCTTCGGCAATCGTGCCTCGTGCCGCTCGCTGTCGCCGGAATTGGTTCCGTCATAAGGAAAGTCGTCTTCCTCGCCGACAACCAGCTGGCCCGCCGCGCCGGTTGCCAGCCCGGCAAGGCAGGTTTCGGCGGTGCGACCGCCGTCGGTCGCGCCTGCCCGAGGGCACTCGCCGAGTCGTCGGTCAGTGGGCATTCCGTTGGGTCGCACGGTGTTCGGCGACGGCTATCGCTTGCCGCAACGCGTACTGGGCTCGGGTCAACTCGGTTACCTGCTGATCGATTCGATTCAGCCTGCCGCGCAGTGCATTCAGCACGCCGGGACAAGGTTGCAGCGAACCGTCTTCCAGTGCGCACGGCAGAACACGGTGAATCAGGTGGGTCGGCAGGCCCGCGGCCAGCAGGGCGCGGATCTGCACCACGGTGCGCTCGGCCGCGGCGTCGTAGTCGCGGTACCCGTTGGCCTGACGCCGCGGGACGAGCAGACCGACGCGTTCGTAATAACGCAGTCGCCGTTCACTGACCCCGGTGCGGTCCGCCAACTCCCCGATCAACATTCCGCCTCCCGGCTCGCTTGACCTTGCCACAGCGTCAATGTTCAACACTGCACTCGCGGTCGCATTCCCGCGACCGGACAGGAGGCAATTCCCTTGATCATCGATGCGCACAGCCATGTCCACGATCCGCTGCACACGCATATCTCCCTGCTGGACGAGGCGGGCGCCGATCGCGCGGTACTGTTCGCCACCCGGCCACATCCGGAACGAGCTACCGACCTCGCCACCCTTCGAACCGAGATGAACGCGCTGACCGATGCCCTCGGCGGACGCGTCAGGAGCGAAGACGTGTTTCGCCGGGCGTGGCAGGAGCTGGACTCGGCATTGGCCGCGTATCCGGACCGGTTCATCGGCTTCGGGACGGTAGACCTCGACCTGGCGCCGGCGCGGATCGAAGACCATGTCGACCGAGAGGTGATCGGTCGCGGTCTGCTCGGCATCGGAGAACTGACGCCGCCGCCCGGCAGAGCCGCACGGATCGAGCCCGTGCTGCGGGCGTCGTCGGATCACGGTGGCCTACCTGTGGTCGTGCACGGATTCGCACCCACTACCGCCGAGGATCTGCGAACGTTCGGCGCCCTCGCTCGCCGCTACAGAGATGTTCCGCTCGTGGTCAGCCAACTCGGTGGACTCAATTGGCTCGCGGCCGTCGAACTGGCCCGCGACAACCACAACATCTACCTCGAACTGTCCACGGCTCCAGTTGTTTTCGCGGTCAGGCTGGCAATCGCGGAGGTTCCCGACCGCACCATGTTCGGTTCGGACGCTCCCTACGGCGACCCCGTACTTGCTCGGGCCGCGGTGGAACGAGCCACGGCACCGGGCGAACTGCGCGACCGCATCCTGGGCGGCACCCTCGCGGAACTGCTGGGCCTCTGACGCGGGCGGGATTCCTACATCCTGGCCACCAAGGTATGGGGCCAGATGTCCGACGATCCCGCCGACAGCGGCCTGTCCCCCGCGCAGATCGCCAAGCAGATCGACGCCTCGCTAACCCGGTTGCGCACCGACCACGTCGACCTGTACCAGGCGCACCGCTTCGATCCCGTCGTGCCGATCGAGGACACCGTCGAGGCGCTACAGCGGGTCGTCGAACAGGGCAAGGCGCGGTATCTCGGCTTCAGCGAGTGGACCAATGAGCAGATCGAAGCCGCGATCGAGATCGGCGGACCCGATCTGTTCGTCTCCTCCCAGCCGCAGTACTCCATGCTCTGGCAGGCTCCCGAGGCCGAGCTGTTCGATCTGACCTCGAAGAACGGCATCTCCAACATCGTCTGGTCGCCACTGGCGCAAGGACTGCTCACCGGCAAGTACCTGCCCGGGCAGCCCGCCCCCGCCGGAACCCGATTCGCCAGTGAGACAATGGGATTCGCACAGGGACTGGTCAACAGCGAGGCCGCGGCCGAAGCCGTGCAGCGACTTGTCCCGCTGGCCGAGGGCGCGGGCATCAGCATGCCGACACTGGCACTGGCCTGGGTCCTGCGCCGCGGCGAGGTCGCCTCGGCGATCATCGGCGCGTCCCGCCCCGAACAGGTCCACGCCAACAGCATCGCCTCCGGCGTGGAACTCTCGGACGAACTGCTCGTCGCCGCCGACGCCGCGCTCGGCGACGTCCCGGTCACCGAGGTCACTCCCGGCCCCAACGCGCAGACCGGAATCACGCACCGATCCTGAATTCCGTTCCGGGGCCACCGCGAAACCCAGGGCCGCAAGCGAACTCAGCATCAGCCGCACCGCTCGGTACGCGCGCTTGCGCGCGCCGCGCATCGAACGCTGGATCCTGCGGGTCGCGGCCGCCGACAGCGCGTCCAGCGGCCGCGGGATGCGGTGCCGGGCGGTGACCGCAGCGGGTTCTCAGTTGAACAGCTCGGTGATCGTCTCTATGGTGATCGCTCGCGTGAGCCAGGTCGTGAGTTGGTCGTGGTCCGTGCAGGCGGTGATCCGGTCGCGGGCTTCAGTGGGCACAGCGATACGGCGCTGGGCCAGAACGTCGAGAATTGCTTCTGCCTTGCCCTCCGCCTTGCCCTCCGCTTTCCCCTGGGCTGCGCCCTCGGCACGCAGTCGCTGCGAGGTCTCCGAGCGGAAGAACGACAAATCCACGGCCATCAGCTGCCTCCAGATGTGTGCGGCCGGGCTATCGCCCAAACCGAGTTCGGTGAGTTCGGCGAAGATACGGCGGTCTTCTTCGTCGAGTGTCCGCAATGCGGCGGCCAGCGGCTCCATTATGGCACCGATGGCGGGGTCGTTGACGTGGGTGATAGCCGAGAGGGTCGCCAGCGGGAATTCAGGTATCGCACGGTGAATCGTTGCGGCGGTCAGGAGCCACCGTCCGGCAGCCCGTCGGCGAAAGCCGGTGGGCCGGGCAGGTATTCACCCGAGAGCAGGCGTTTGATGATCTTGCCGGTTTCACCGCGGGGGAGGGACTCCAGGAAGGTGACGTCGCGGGGGACCGAGAATCTGCTGAGGCGGTTGCGGATGTAGGTGCGGATCATGTCCGAATCCAGGCCGGAGTCCTCGCGTTTGACCACGTATGCGGCCAGGCGCTGGCCGAATTCGCGATCGGGCACCCCGACCACCGCCACATCGGTGATCTGGGGCAGATAGGACAGCGCCTCCTCCACCGGGCGCGGGAAGACGTTCTCGCCGCCGGAGATGATCATCTCGTCACCGCGCCCGGCGATGAACAGGCGGCCCGCGGCGTCCAGGTAGCCCAGATCGCCCGTGTCCAGGAGTCCGTCGGCCTCCTCGGGCGGCGCGTAGTTGACGTAGCCGTCGAACAGCATGCGGTTGCCGACGAAGATGCGGCCGGTCGCACCGATCGGCACCGGGCGCCGATCAGCGTCCAGCACAGCGATTCTCGTGCCCAGCGGCGGGCGGCCCGCGCTGGTCGGCGAGATGCGCAGATCCTCCGGAGTGGCGATCGTCGCCCAGGACACCTCGGTGGATCCGTAGACGTTGTACAGGATCTCGCCGAACACCTCGGCGAACCGCAGCACGGTCACCGCGGCCAGCGGCGCACCGCAGCTGGCGACCACTCGCAGGCTCGAGGTGTCGTACCGGGCCCGCTCGGCGGCCGGCAGATCCAGAATGCGCTGCACCATGGTCGGCACGAGAATCAGTGTGCCGGCGCGGTTTTCGGCGACCAGCCGCAGGCATTCCCGGGCGTCGAACTCGTCCTGCAGCACCACGGTCGCGCGCAGCGCGGTGCTCAGCTGCAGCGCGGCCAGGCCCCAGGTGTGGAACAGCGGCGCGGGAATCACCATGGTCTCGTTCATCTGCCACGGAATCCGGGACAGCAGCGCGGCAACGGTGCCGAACCCCTTCGGATGCGGCCGCCGCGCCCCCTTGGGCGCACCGCTGGTTCCCGAGGTCAGCACGATCAACCGCCCGGGGCTCTGCGGACGGCGAAATTCGTTGTGCCCGAGCGCGATCAGCTCGCCAATCGTCGTTCGGCCTGGATCGGCGGGAGCGCAAACACTCTCGGCCACATCGTAATCGGTGCGGTAGCGGTGCACATCGGAGTTGAGGTAACGGATCAGCGGGTCCAGGCAGTCGTCCACGAACAGCGTGGTCAACCGATGCCGCTGCACGGTCTCCTCCAGCTGCCGGGGCGACAGGCCCGCGTTGAGCAGCACCACGTCGACGCCGAGTTTGCCTGCGGCGACGATGGTTTCGACCGCGCCGGCATGATTGCGGGCCAGCAGGCCGATCGCGTCGCGTGCGGTGAGCCCGAGCTTCACGGACATCGCGCCCGCCAGCGCCTGGGTCCGTTCGTGGATCTCGGCGAAGCTGCGCACGCCGTTCCGGTCCAGGATCGCCGCGCCGCCGGGTTCCCGGGCCGCCGCCGCGGCGTACCCACCGCCCAGGGTGAAGCCCCAGGTAGCCAGCGAATTGATCTGCCGCGCACCGTGGTCGGGCCGGTACGTGCGCACCACGCCGGAGGCGACCATCTGCCGGATCACCGCGGCCCGGAACGACAGGGCCGAATCCTGGCCGTTCACCACCACCGAGGTCGCCGACCCGCTCGCCAACTGCACCAGCCGGCCGAGCCCCTCGTGCGTCCAGGCTTCGAGCTGTCCGTTGTCCAGGGCGGCGACCGCGGGATGGATGCGGCCGGGCGCGAAATAGGTCACGGTCACCCGCACGTCGTCCTCGCGCTGGCGCAGCCGGACCGCGGCGAAGCTGCCCACTGCCGCGCAACGCAATTCGAACCGGCGCCCGTGCCCGCCGTCGAGCAGGGCGACCGTCAGGGTGCGTACCTCGGTGTGCGGAGCGCCGATCCGCACCAGCCACTGCGGCAGACCCGCGATCGCCTCCACGGGATCGCAGGCGCCGATTCCGGCGAACAGTCGGGCATAGGTGGCGGGTTCGGTGAGCAACTGCCACACTGTGTCCCGGGCGACCGGGATATCCGCGGTCACCTCCACGATATCGGTGACCAAGGTCGTACTCCTCGTTCAGGCGTGCAGAACCATGTTGCCGAAAATTCACCTCCGCATCGAGCGATCACCACCGCCTTCGGACAATTCACAGCACCCGCCGGACACGGTCCGAGTCCTTCACAGTGGCGGCGGCACGAACATGCCCGCCGCGGGCGGCCGATTGTGCTCCGGTCCAACACCTTCGGCGTCGGATTGGCGGAAAACCCAAGGGATGCGCGGAAACCTTGTTCCGCGGCGGGGTTGGCTCCTAGCGTCGCTTCCATCGTGTCCGGCAGTGGGGAGGCGTCAGGTGCATCATCCGACCGGACTCCGCCGCGCACACCGATTCCGCCTCGTCACGGTGTGCGCGGCGGCGGCGCTGGTATGCGGCCACGCAGCCGCACCCGCCGGCGCCGCCCCCGCCGACGCGGTCACCGCCGCATCGGCGCACGCCCGGCCCGGCCCGGACGGCTCACATCTGGTGACCGCCGTCGCCGGGCGGGAACGGGTGGCCGAGCTGACCGTCTACTCCGCCGCCATGCGCCGCTCGATCTCGGTGGAAGTGCTTCCCCCGCCGGATATTTCGCGACGCGCACCGGTGCTGTACCTGCTCAACGGCATCGACGGCGGCGGCAGTCCGAGCGGCTGGCGCGCAGGCGGCAACTGGCTGACCCGCACCGACGCGGCGCGGTACTTCGCGGACAAGCAGGTGACCGTCGTGATGCCGGTCGGCGGGGCGGGAAGTTTCTTCGCCGACTGGCGCGCGGACGATCCGGTGCACGGCCGCCAGCGCTGGAGCACCTTCCTGACCCGTGAACTGCCGCCGATCATCGATTCGGCCTTCGGCGGAACGGGCGCGAACGCCATCGCGGGCCTGTCCATGGCGGGCGTATCGGTGTTCCAGCTGGCGCTGGCCGCGCCGGAGCTGTATCGCGGCGTGGGGTCGTTCAGCGGATGTGTGCGTACCAGCGATCCGCTCGGCCAGCTCATGGTCGACACCATCGTCACCGCGACCGGTGGTGACAGCCGCAACATGTGGGGCCCGCCGACCGATCCGGCCTGGCAAGCGAACGACCCGTATCTGCACGCGGACCGGTTGCGCGGGCTGGCGCTGTACGTCTCGTCCGGCAACGGCCTGCCCGGACCGCTCGACACCCTCGACGGGCCGGGTATCGGGCGCAATGCGATGAAGCTGGCCGATCAGATCCTGGTCGGCGGCATCCTGGACACACTGGCCGGGCGGTGCACCCAGGAGTTGCGAGATCGGTTGCGGCAGTTGCGGATTCCGGCGACGGTCGTGCTCCGGCCGGACGGCACGCACTCGTGGGGCTACTGGCAGCAGGACCTGCACAACGCCTGGCCGACGCTCAGCGCGGCGCTGGATCGCTGACGTAGGCCGCGGCCGCATCGTGCCGCGGCGGTTCGGGCAGCAGCAGCGTCACCCCGGCCAGTCCCGCGGCGACCACCGCGATCGCGGCGAACATGGCGACACTTCCGCCCAGGGTGTGCGCGCGGAAGAACACCGTGCTCAACACCGCCAGGCCGACCGCGTTGCCGATCTGTTCGAGGGTGGGCAGCAGCCCCGAGGTCTCCCCCATCTGCCCCTGATCCAGGCCCGCGAGCATCACCGGCTGCACCTGCAGCCCGAACACCCCGACGCCCAGCCCCGAGACGAATACCGGAACCACCGTCAGCGCAACGCTGATCGCCCCGCCGGTCAGGACCAGATACACCGCCGCGACCGCCATACATCCCGCGTACAGGGCGATCCCGCCGGCGAGCGATCGAACGCCCCAGCGCCGCACCAGCAGTGGTGCGGCCAGCGCACCCGCGCCGGCGCCCAGCGCGAACACCGTCATCGCGATGCCCGTGCGCAACGCCGAGAAATGCAGTTCGTCCTGCAAGGTGATGGAGGCGGCGAAGACGAACGCGGTGAACATGCCGAAAAATCCGGTCACCAGGATCGAGCCGACGGCGAAGCCGCGGTTCGCGAACAGATCCGGGCGCATCAGCGGTGCGCGTCCGCGCCGGATCAGAACGCGTTGATACACAAGGAATCCCGCGCCCAGTGCGATCGCCGCGAGCAGGATACCCACCGGCAACGCCCGCCACCCGTGCTGCTGGACGTCGGCCAGCGCGTACAGCAGCGCCAGCAGGCTCGCCGCCGACAGCGCCACACCGCCCAGATCCAAACGCGCACTGCCGGTTTCGGAGCCGACGTGCAGGAAACGCGCCGCGAGCGCGAAGGCGGCGATGCCCAGCGGCAGATTGATCAGAAATACCCAGTGCCAGCCCAGATTCCACAGATTCAGCGTCAGCAGGATCCCGCCCAGTATGGGACCGGCCATCCCCGCCCCGCCCGCGGCCAGCCCGTACAGCGCGAACACCTGCGGATGGCGGCTGCGCGGGAAACTCGCCGCCAGGATCGCCAGGGTTTGCGCGGCCATCGCACCCCCGGCGATCCCCTGCACGATCCGCGCCACCACCAATTCGGTTGCCCCGGTGGATGTTCCGCACCAGATCGAAGCCGCGGTGAACATCACCACGGCCACCAGGAAGACCCTGCGGCGTCCGCACAGCGCACCGAGCCGGGCCGCGGTGAGCAGCGTGCACGCGAAGGCGAGGGAGTATCCCGAGATCACCAGCAGTTGCGCCGATGACGAGGCGGCCAGATCCCGGGTGAGGTCCGGCAGTGCGGTGTTCACGATGGTCACATCGATCATCTGCATGAACACCGAGAGCAGGCAGGCGGCGAAGGTCAGCCATGCGGTCAGCTCACCCCGCATCGCGGCAGTGGGATTGCGAATACCGATACCGGCCACTGTGCACACCTCGCTCACCGATTGCCCCGACGAATCCGCTGGAGCGTATCGGCGCGCCCACCGCGGCCGAGCGGACAACGCGCCGAACCTTGGCACCCCACAAAACCGCGGACCCGCTACTGTGAACACGCATCGAATTCACGCGCCCACCGGCCGCTTCGCGCGGCCGTTCCTACCGTGTTCGTGGTCGGGTGGTTCCCTGTAACAGGACGAATGACGAGAATTGTGAAACCTCTGCGCACGATTGTGATCACCGCGTTGGCCGGATGTCTGCTGACCACGCCGCTTCCCGGCGTCGGCACGGCCGAGCCCACCGACGCGGCGCCCAGCGGTCCACAGCAGTGGATCGACAACACCGTTCCCGCACCGAATCTCCCGGCGGCAGCGTCGCCGCCGAGCGCCCGGCTGTCACCGCAACTGGCGGCACTGTGGCGGGCCGTGCAATCTCCGCCGGCCGGTGATCCGATCTTCGATTCCTGGCCTGCCGACCTCAACGGTCTGCATCCGGGCGACATCATCTCGGTGCGGGATGTGACCGCGACCTCTGCTCTGCTCGCGGCGGTGCCCATCCGGCGGGCGCTGCTGCTGAAGTTCCGCACGACCGACGGCAACGGCCAACCCTCCTTCGGCACAGCCACATTGGCGATCCCGGCCGCGGCCTGGACCGGTCCCGGGGGCCGCCCGGTGGTGGTGAACGCGCTGCCGATCAACTCGCTCGGGCTGCGCTGCACGCCGAGTTACGCGATGGCGCACGGCCCGCACGCGAAGTTCAGTATCGGCGACCTGATTCCGCCGACGACGTGGTGGGGTCTGTCTCGCGGCTACGCGGTGCTGATCCCCGATCACGAGGGCCCCAGAATGGCCTACGCGGACCCGAATGTGGCCGGGCACATCGTGCTGGACGCCATTCGCGCGGTGCGCGCGCAGGATCCGAAGGTGTTCTCCCACAGCAGATTCGCGATCGCCGGCTACTCCGGCGGAGCGATCGCCTCGTATTCCGCGGCGATGCTGCAGCGCGAGTACGCACCGGATCTGAACGATGTGCTGGCGGGAGTCACCACCGGTGGTCTGGTCACCGACTACCGCAACATCGCGCACAAGTTCAACGGCAATATGGCCTCGGGAATCCTGATGGTGGTGGCGCTGGCCGCCGCACGCGAACACCCCGAACTGCTGGGTTATCTCAATCATCTGGGCCAATGGGCCGCGACCTCGCCGGTGAAGGACACCTGCGGGGACAGCAACGGACCGCTCGGGGTGACCGGCGTCCCGATCCAGATCGCCACCACCATCGCCGATCCGCTGAACAGCCCGGTGGCGCAACAGATCTTCGCCGCGTGGGATCTGCGTGGACGAACCTCCGGCGCACCGCTGTACATCTATCACGCGGTGTGGGACATCTGGATTCCCACCGAGGATTCCCGGAATCTGTTCGCGGCCCAATGTCCTCGCGGAGTGCGGGCGGTGCTCCGCACGGTGCCGGGTGAGCACGCGATCGGCATGTTCGCCGGATTCATCGGCGCGATCGGGTGGCTGGACGAACGTCTGCAGGGCCGTGCGGCGCCGAGCGAATGCCCAGCCGGAGCCGCCACCTCGACGACCCACCCCGCGCCGGCGACAGCCGCTAGGTAGACAACTCCAGCACGGCCCGCGGATCCCAGGGCATCGGCCCGACCGGGAAGCCCAGCCGCACCAGCCGGTGCGGCTCGGCCGCCTCGAAATGCGCCACCGCGGGCGGCAGGAATCCGCCGATCACCTTGTCCACCATGGTGTTCAGCTGCGGCAGCCGCGGACGTAACCGCACCTGCCGGCAGCGGATCCGGCCGGCCGGGACCTCGATGGTCACGCACTGTTCGATGCGGGCGGACAGCGGCAGGTGCACCGAGTAGGCCAGCCACAGATCCATCGACTCCTCGACCCCCTCGGTGAAGTCCAAGCCGCGCAACAGGATCAGCCCGCCCAGCAGCGGCATCACGTTCGCCGGGAACGGCATGATCATCCCGCCGAACTGCAGGTGCTCCACGCCCAGGAACCGGCCCTCCTCACGGGACACGACGACTCCGCCGGATCGCGATTCCGCACAATAGCTTTCGGCGTGCAGACTCTCTTCGATCCGGCGGAATCGCTGACGGACCGTCATTTCGAAATCCGCGCCGCTCGTGCGGGCCTCGATGAGCGAGGAGTATCCGTCCGGCTCGCGAGTGGTCACCGAGTCCAGGTCGAGCCGTCCGGGACGGTTCTCGACGAGGACGGTGTAGGCGGTCCGTTCGCCGTCCGGTATGCCCGGGTCACGAAAGACCGTCCGCACCTTGTACTCCTGATCGATGACGCTCACGCCGCGACCCCGGCGAACACCGCGGCCATCGCGGTGATGTAGCGGTCCACCGACTCGTGTGCCACGGGCGTGTCCGGATAGATGACGCTCAGCGTGGTGTGCTCGCGAAAACGGTTGATCCACATCAGAACCTCCTCCGAGGCTGCCCGGTTCGCGTAAACACCGCAGTCGGCCATGTCGAAGTATTCGCTGCCGGACAGCTCGCGGGTGTCCACATAGGAGATCATCGGATGTCCCGAACCGGGCCCGGCCTTGATCTCCGGATCGGACCGCAGCAGGTGCAATACCCGGTGCAGGGCCGTGGGCGCGAGCAGCAGCCCGTCGTCGTAGGCGCGCTGCGCCATCGGAACCATGCGGCTGAACGAGGTTTTCGCGCCGACCGGGAAGGCCACCGGCACCAGGTTCACGTACCAGCCCACCGATGCGCGCTCGGCGGCCGAGACGCGGGTGCTGATCGGGGTCATGCCGAAGTAGTAGTCGCCGCCGGTCAATTCGCGTTCGGCCAGTGCCGCCGCGGCGAAGATGCCACCGGCGAACTCGGCGCCCTGCTCGCCGCACACCCGCTCGAACCGTTCTGCCGCGGCCTCGTCCATCAGGGTGACGGTGCGGTGCGCGCTGCGGTTGTAGCCGTCCTGGCGTTTGCCCAGATCCAGTGGGAAGGAGGGCAATCGGCCGTCGTTGCCGCGCAACAGCTGTCCCCAGCGACGCACGCCCGGCGAATTCAGCGTCAGCTGTTCGGTGTACGCGCGTTCGCGGGCGCAGTAGTCCAGATAGCTGGCCGGTTCGGTGAGCATGCCGGTGTCCTGCCACACCTGTCCGATGTACAGCATGGCCAGTTCGAATCCCGCTATGTACTGACCGAATCCGTCGGTGTGCAGATGGTCCGCGGCCAGGTACACGGTGGTGGATTCGGCGCGCTCGATGGCGCCGAAGGTGAAGCAGTCCCAACTGAACGGTCCCGGGGTGGTCTTCTGCACGTGATCGCGGATACTTTCCGCGTCGTAGATCTCGCCGTGATCGACCGGGACGAATTCGACGGCCTCGGCGGGTACCAGGTGCCGCCGGACCGTCCCGCCCGGCCCGAGGGCGAACCAGGTGCGAAACGTGTCGTGCCGCAACAGGAATGCGTTCACCACGCGGGTCATCGCCTCGCGATCGAGGTCCCCGGCCGGAATCTCGGCGGTCACCACGCACAGGCCCGAATACCGGAAATCCGCCTCGCGGTGCCGATCCGCGAGGCGCAGATATTCCTCCTGCTGATGTGCCGGCGGGACAGGATGTTCCGGCGCCCGCGCGGCCCGCTCGAGCGCCTGCGGCGAGGCCACCCAGCTGGTGAGGCGGCCGGGGGCCGGTTCCCACTCATCGATCAGACCGAAGCCGACCACGACATATCCTCACTTCCCGGTGTGCGCCGGCGGCTACGCCCCGGCCTCGGCATTCGCCAGCACCAGCGGCGAGTCGGCGGTTGCGCCGCCGTTCGCCGAACCGTTCGCCACCGGCGCCCGATCCGCTCCCGCGCCGACCGGAACAGGTTGCGGCGCTGCGGTTTCCGAGGACGATGTCGCCGAGGCCAGGATCAGCTCGGCCACCTTCGGACCAGCCTGCTCCAGGCTGAACGAGCGGCCCATCTGCAAGGACATCAGATCGATGCCGAGCGTCTTGGTCACCCGCGCGCCCAGCTCGACGGCCATCAGCGAATCCAGTCCCAGTTCCGGAACCGGAACGGTCATATCGATCGATTCCACCGCGACACCCATCACCACCGCGAGTTCCTCGGCCATCTTGCGGGCGATGAACGGTCCGCGCTTGACCTCCTCCATCTCGGCCAGTTCGTCGCGCAACCGGGCCAGCTCCGAGGTGTCCTTGGCCGAGGCCTGGGCCAGCGCGGTGGTGCGACCGGTGCGCGCCAGCTGCGGGAAGGTGCCGGTGAGTTTGGCCCAGTCGGTCGGGATGATCGCCGCCCGGGTCGCGCCCAGGCGCAGGGTCTGCTCCAGGTACGCGGTGGCGTCGGCCATGTCGATGACCCCGAAGCCGACCAGATCCAGATATTTCACCGCGGTCTCGTCGGCGGCCATGCCGCCGGTCGCACCGGACAGGTGCCCCCAGCCGACGCACAAAGCCCGCTCGCCCGCACGGGACCACTTCTCGGCCAGCGACTCCACCGCGACATTGGCCGCGCAGTAGTTGTACTGGCCGTAGATCCCGTACATCGAACCGCCGGAGGAACACAGCACGAACATGTCCAGCGTGATCCCGGCGTCCGCGATCGCCCGATGCACCACTTGCGCGCCGTGCACCTTCGGCCGGTAGACCCGGTCGAGCTGATCGTGCTCCATCAGCGCGATGCGACTGTCGGCCACCGCGCCGGCCGCGTGGAAGACGCCGCGCAGCCGATGCTCGCCGGTGTGCGCGCGGGCCACCATCGCCGCGACGGCCTCGGCGTCGGTGACATCGAGCTTGCACTCGAGCACCTCGACCCCGACGGTGCGCCACGCCTCGAGCTGCCGCCGCGCGTCCTCGGTGGCCGCGCCGCTGCGCCCGGCCAGCACCAGCCGCCGCGCCCCGCGCATGACCAGCCAGCGGCCGATGGCCATTCCGAACCCGCCGAAGCCACCGGTGACCAAATATGTTGCGGCACCGTCGATTTCGAGTTCCGGCAAATGCGGCCGGACCGGCGGCTCCGGATCGTCCATGCGCAGGGCGATCCGGGTGGTGCGGGTCGAGCGGATGGTCTCCTCGAACGCCTTGGCCACATCGCGGGTATCGAACATGGTGTACTCGAGCGGCTGGTACACCCCCTCCAGCACTCGCTGGTAGACCCGTTGCAGCAGGGCGGTGAGACGTTCCGGGCGCACCGCGACCAGGCGGTCCAGATCCATCGAGTAGTAGGCGACGTTCTTGTCGAAGTTGTTCATCTCGAGCAGCCCGCCGGTGTAGATATCGGCCTTGCCGACCTCCACGATCCGCCCGAATTCGGCCACGGCGTTGAAGTTCTGCCGCAGGATCTCGCCCGGCGCGCTGCTGAGCACCACGTCCGCGCCGACGCCGCCGGTGATCTCGAGCACGTCGTCGACGAAGTTCAGCGATCGCGAGTTCACCGCGTAATCCGCGCCCAGGGTCAGGATGTGCGCGCGGCGCTCGTCGGTGCTCGCGGTACCGATGATCCGGGCTCCGCGCGCCTTGGCGACCTGGATCGCGGCGGTGCCGACACCACCGGCCGCGCCGTGGATCAGCACCGTCTCCCCCGGCTCGAGCCGGGCCAGATCGTGCAACGCGTATTCGGCGGTGCCGAAAGCAATTGTGCTGGTGCAGTATCCGGGATCGGTGTCCGATGGCAGCGGAATGGTCAGGGACCGGTCCGCGATCGCGAAGCGCCGCATCATGCCCTTCGCCGCGATCGCCACCAGATCGCCGACGGCCAGATCGGTGACGCCCGCACCCAACCGGGTGATCGTCCCGACGCCTTCCATACCCGGTACGGTGCCGAAGTAGGTCGGCGCGAGTTCGCGTTCGCCCAGCAGGCCGATGACCTTCAGCGGGTCCTTGTAGTTCAGGCCGATGACCTGCACCCGGACCTCCACCTGGCCGGGACCCGGTGCGGGGCGCGGACATTCGCGCCACGCCAGGGCGGACAGTACCCGCGTGCGCGGCAACTCCAGGGCGAAGTTGGCCTCCGGGTCGGTGAGCGGGCGATCGGTGTCCAGCTCCTCGATCCGTCCGGGCAGTGGTTTGGTCACCACCGGGACCCAGCGCGCGCCCCCGCGCAACAGCACCTCGTCGGAGTTGTCGAGCGAGAATGCCCCGGGCACAGCCAGTTCCGCGACCAGATCGGCGACCGGGGTGCCGGGTTCGGTGTCGATCAGCCGCCAGCGCAGCGCGGTCTGCTCGTTGAGCAGCACCCTGCGCGCACCGGCGAGCGCGGCATGCGCGGGTTCCGGCGGGGTGGCGCTGTCCGGCAGGGTGAAGGCGCGTTCGGTCACCAGGGTGACGTGGCAGGCTCCATCGCCGAAGACCGACTGCGGGGTGCCGTCGGCGGACTCCGGATTCGCGAAATCGTGTACGGCGACGGCGATTCGCTTGAGGGTCCACAGCTGGGCGACATCGTCCGGCCGCTCCGGTGCGGCGACCAGGACGACGTGCAGCCGCTGGGCGCCCTCGTCCCGACCGGCCTGCAGCAGTTCGAGCAACTCCGGCTCCAGCTCGGCACCCGGCGAATCCACTGGATACAGCCGCGCTCCCGCGATCGCCTCGGTCAGTTCGGTTGCGCGCGTGCTCTTTCCGAGCGCAACGATCAGCGTGGTCGCCGAGCCGGCGTCGGCCAGGGCGGCCGGGTCGATCGGATCACGCTGCTCCATGGTGTCGGCGTAGTAGAAGTCGACCATCCGGTGCAGCGGGTCGTCCCCGGGGCGCAACGCGCCGATCTGCAAGCCGGTCAGGCGCATCACCAGGTTCTGACCGGCATCGAGCAGATCCACGTCGGCGCGCAGCCGCGCCTTCGGGTCGCGCCGGGCTACCACGGTGATCCGCTCGGGCAGCGGGGCGAGCAGGCGCACCGCGTTCACCCCGACCGGAACCATGGTGCCCTCGTTGATCCGCTCGTCGGCGAACAGCATCGCCGCGCTCTGCATGGCCGCGTCCACCACCGCGGGGTGGGCCAGATGCCCCGAGCCCTCGGCGATGCTGCCGTCCACCGTCGCCACCGCGACGTCCTGGCCGACGCGCACGCTCAGCACGCGCCGGAAGGCCGGACCGTATCGCAGCCCGGCGGCATCGAGCCCGGAATAGAACAGCTCCGGATCGACGTCGACCCCGACCTCGATGCTCGGCACCCGGGCGAAGGTCTGCTCGTGGCTGCCGGTCAGCAGGCGACCGTGGGCGTGCACGGTCCACGCCTGTCCGGTCGCACCGCGCGAACGGATCAGGAAACGTCCGCTGGCCTCCTCGACGCTCAACGCCACCAGCGGCACGTCGGGGGCACCCATGATCAGCGGCGCGACGAACCGGACCTGTTCCAGGCCAACACGTTTGACGCCCAGGCGACTGGCCGCGGCACTGAGCGCGGCGTCCAGGTAGGCCGCACCGGGCATGATCTTCACGCCGTTGACGACGTGGTCGGCCAGCCACGGCAGCAACTCGCCGCTCACCTGCAACAGCCAGTCCGGGCGGCCCTCCAGATCCGGATCGCCCAGCATGGCGTACCCGTCGGGGGTGCCCAAGCGCGCCTGTTCGAAAAGCGGTAGCGCCGAATGCAATCGAGTGCGCTGCCAGGGATAGCGCGGCAGCGGCAGGTGCGGTGTGGCCGGGCGGTCCGCCGGGAACAGCGAGTCCACCGTGAGCACCCCGGCCGCGTACAGGCCGATCAGGGTGCGCCGGACGCTCTCCCAATCGGCCTGGGTGCGATCGAGTGTCGGCACGGTGGTGCCGTTGACGTCCGCGCCGAGCAGCGTCTCGCGAATGTTGCCCGAGAGCACCGGATGCGGCCCGACCTCGAGGAACACCCGCCTGTCCGCGGCGATCAGGGCGGCGATCGCGTCGCGGAACAGCACCGGGCGGCGCACATTGGCGCACCAGTACTCCGCATCCCAGTCGCCGTCGGTGACGCGTGCGCCGGTGACCGTGGAGTACAGCGGCACGATCGGCGGCTGCGGCTTCAGCTCGGCCAGCTCGGTGCGCAGCTCGTCCAGGATCGGATCCATCAGCACGCTGTGATACGGCACCTCCACCCGCAGGCGACGCGCGAAAACGCCTTCCTCGGTGAGCTTTTCGGCGATCTCGTCCAACCGTTCCACATCGCCGGACAGGGTCAGCGAGGAGGCACTGTTGATCGCCGCGATATCCACCCGCGCGTCGTCGCCGACCAGTTCGCGGGCCTGATCGGGGCTCAGGCCCACCGCGAGCATGCCACCGGTTCCGGCGGTGGTCGCCTGCAACCGGGCGCGGTGGTACGCGACCCGCACGGCCTCGGGCAGGGTCAGCATCCCGGTGACGTACGCCGCGGACACCTCGCCGACGCTGTGGCCGACCACCGCGGCCGGCGTGATGCCGTACTCGGCGAGTTCACGGACGAGCGCGACCTGGACCAGGAAGTTCGCCGGCTGGGCCACCTCGGTGCGGGTGACCCGCGACTCCTCCTCGGGCCGCCGCAACTCCTCGATGACCGACCAGCCCGACAGCGCCCGGAACTCCTCGTCGACGCGCTGCGCGGTCTCGGCGAAAACCCCTCCGGCGGCGAGCAATTCGCGTCCCATCCGCCAATGCTGCGGGCCCATGCCGGAGAAGACGAAGACCGGTTCGGCCACGCGCGACAGGATCGTGCGCGCCGCGTCGCGGCCCTCGCCCCCGGCGAACTGGCGCAGCTGGGAGATCAGCTCGGTGGTGTCGCCGTCGACCAGGACGCCGGTGCGATAGGGGTGGTGCGCGAGCCGAGTCCAGGCCGCCTCGGCCAGATGGTCCGGATCCGCGCCCGCGGCAAGCAGATCCGCGAATCGGCCCGCCTGTGCGCGGGCCGCGGCGGTGCCGCGCGCGGAGATGGGCAGGATGCCGAAGTGGCGGTGCTCGCCGGTCGTCGCGGGCGCGCTCGGTTCGCGGTACTCCTGCAGGATCGCGTGCGCGTTGGTGCCGCCGTAGCCGAATCCGTTGACCGCGACCGTCATCGGCGCACCGCCGGGTGCGAGCTGCTCGGCCTCGAGCTGGACGCTCAGGCCCAATTCCTCGAACGGGATGTCCGGATTGGGCTTCTCCAGCCAGCCCTGCGGCGGAATCGTGCGATGCGCGATCGCCAGTGCCGCCTTGATCACACTCGCCACACCCGCCGCGGCCTCGGTATGTCCGATGGTGGATTTGACCGATCCGACCCCCAGGGTGCCGGTGCGACCAGCCGGTGCCCCGAAAACGCTTCCCAGCGCACGCAATTCGACCGGGTCACCGACCAGGGTGCCGGTGCCGTGCGCTTCGACGTAGGTGATCTCGTCCGGCCGCAGTCCCGCGCGTGTGCACACCTGACGCGCCAGGGATTCCTGGGATTCGGCGCTGGGCACGGTGATCGCGGTGGTGCGCCCGTCCTGGTTCGCACCGGTGGCCTTCACCACCGAATAGATCCGGTCGCCGTCGCGGACCGCGTCCTCGAGCCGCTTGAGCACCACCATGCCCGCACCCTCGCCACGGCCGTATCCGTCGGCGGAGGCGTCGAAGGATTTACAGCGGCCGTCGGTGGCCAGGAATCCGCCCTTGCACATCAGCACGAAGGTCTCGGGCTGCAACATCACGTTGACACCGCCGGCCAGCGCGACCTCGCAGTCGCCGTTGTCCAGCGCCTGGCAGGCCAGATGGAAGGCCACCAGCGAGGAGGAGCACGCGGTATCGACCGTCAACGCGGGCCCGGTCAGGTTGAGCGCGTAGGCGATTCGGTTGGACAGCATGGTGTAGGAGGCGCTGGCCGGGGTGTGCATGTCGGTGTGGAACAGCGCGGGACCGACCACGCCGATGACCGACTGGTCCACCACGAATCCGCCGACGTACACCCCTACCGGCGCACCGCTCGCGCGACCGGCCACGCCCGCGTCGTCCAGGGCTTCCCAGGTCACCTCGAGCAGCAGCCGCTGCTGTGGGTCCAGGACCGTCGCCTCGCGCGGGGAGATGCCGAAGAAGTCGGGATCGAATTCCCAGGGGTCGATCGTCATGAACGCGCCGCGTTTGGTGTAGGCGCGACCCGGCGTGCGCGGTTCGGGATCGTAGTATCGTCGATAGTCCCAGCGGTCGGCCGGAATCTCCACGACTCCGTCTCGTTTGTCTACCACGAAATCCCAGAACGTGTCGGGCGAGTCGATCCCGCCCGCGAATCGACAACCGATACCGACAATTGCAATATCAGACACGCAGTTTCCTCCCGAGCTCGGGATATGTCATCGCCGTCCAATTCGGCGATCCGTGTAATCGAGCACCCCGCACAGTTGACAGGCCCGGCTCAGTGTATCGGCGGATTACGAGACGAACAGGCCCGTGCGCACATTTTGTGCCGTTCGCGGAGACACCCTGCCCGCGACTGTGACATCGCCCAGGAATCACTGGTGAGCGCGTGGCGATACAACCAAAGGCGTATCGCGCGACTGGAGCCGGCCACAATACGGCACTCGGTATCGTTCACAATATCGACCGCGAGTCGTTGTGTCGTATCGGAATGAGCAATCCATCGCCGGTGAATTCACGCATGCGCGGATAGGATCCCATCGGCGTTCGGCGTGCGCGCCGGCCGCAAGGCATATACCGATATTCGACGCGGCAGGGAGGCGGCCATTGTTCGCCGATTTCACACGCTGGGCGGACATGGTCGTCCGGCGGCGTTTCACGGTGATCGTGGTATTGCTGGCCGGGCTGTCGGCACTGGGCGTCTACGGGATGGATCTGCACGACCGGCTCAGCTCCGACGGCTGGGACGATCCCGGTTCGCAGTCCATCCGCGAGACCCGCATCAAGGATGAGGCGTTCGGGCGCAACCACATTGCCGACGTGCTGGTGCTCTACCACGCGCCGCCCGGACACACGATCGACGATCCGGCGTTCGCGCGAACCGTGGTGAACAGCCTGAACTCTCTGCCGCAACGCTTTCCGGAGCAGATCGCCAAGGTCAACGGAACCTACCGGCACACTTCTACCGGGCTGTCGCTGCCGGATGTCTTCGGCTCGGCGGATCACCGATATGCCTTCGCCTCCATCGCGATTCGCGGCAGCGACAACACCGAGGTGATGCGCAACTACCGGCGCGTCGCGGGGGCGTTCACCATCCCGGGCATCGATCTGCAGGTCGCGGGCGGGCAGCCGGTCGCCGGAGCGCTCAACGACACCATGGCGCACGATCAGATGCGGATGGAACTGTTCGCCATCCCCGCGGTCGCGGTGCTGCTGTTCTTCGTCTTCGGCGGGGTGGTCGCCGCGGCGCTGCCGCTGATCGCGGGCGGGCTGACGGTGGTCGGCGCATGGGGGATCATCCGGGCGATCACCACCGTGACGGACGTGAATTCCTTCGTCTCCCCGGTGGTTTCGATGATCGGGCTGGGCCTGGCGATCGACTACGGACTGTTCATCGTGAGCCGATTCCGCGAGGAACTCGCCGACGGGCACGAGGTACCGGCGGCGGTGCGGCGCACGGTGGCCAGTGCCGGACGTACCGTGGTGTCCTCGGCGACCATCGTGGTGGCCGCGTCGGCGGCCATTCTGCTGTTCCCGCAAGGGTTTCTGCGCTCGTTCGCCTACGGCGCGATGATCACCGTCGCACTGGCCGCGCTCACCGCGGTCACCCTGCTGCCCGCCATGCTCGCCGTACTGGGCCCGCGCATCGACCTGTTCGGGTTCCGCCGGTTCCAGCGCACCCGCGGCACCGCCGAGGACCCGGACAACCGCTGGGGCCGGTTGGCCGGATGGGTGATGAAACGGCCGCTGGCCGTGGGGATTCCGATCGTGGCCATTCTGGTGCTGCTGATCGCCCCGGTGCGCGACATCGCGTTCGGCGGGATCAGCGAGCGATTCCTGCCGCCGGACAACCGGACCCGGCTCGCGCAGGAACATTTCGACCGGGTCTTCCCGCTGCGCCAGACCGGCCCGATCTCCCTGGTTCTGATCACCAACGACACCGCGGACGTGCCCGGCGTGGTCGAAACCGCCAATCGCGCACCTGGTCTGGCCGCTCCCTTCCCGAAACCGGTGCAGGCCCCGGCGCATCCGAGCGTCTTCACCACCGACACCGTGCTGCTGGATCCGCATCGTCCCGATCCGGCCATCGACTACCTGCGGTCGATGCCGTTGCCCAGGGGCACAACGGTTCTGGTGGGCGGCACGCCGGCCGAACAACGCGACAGCGTCGATGCGCTGCTGCATCGGCTGCCCTGGATGATCGCCCTGGTCTTCGTCCTGACCACCGCACTGATGTTCGCCGCCTTCGGTTCGATCGTGCTGCCACTGCAGGCCGCCGCGCTCAATCTGCTCGGCCTCGGATCCACCCTCGGCATCCTGACCTGGATATTCGTCGACGGGCACGGTTCGCGCGCAATGAATTTCACCCCGCAGCCGATCATGGCGCTGGTGCTGGTGCTGATCGTCTCGGTGATCTACGGCCTGTCCACCGATTACGAGATATTCCTGCTCGCCCGCGTCGTCGAGGCACGCCGCGCGGGCGCGTCCACCGTCGAGGCGGTCCGCTCCGGCGTAGCGCACACCGGCCGGATCATCACCGCCGCGGCGCTGATCCTGCTCGTCGTCACCGGCGCGTTCGCACTCTCGGATCTGGTGATGATGCAGTACATCGCGTACGGCATGGTCGCGGCGCTGTTCATCGACGCGAGCATTCTGCGTATGCTGCTGGTCCCCGCGACGATGCGATTGTTCGGCGATATCTCCTGGTGGTCCCCGCGCCTGCGCGAACACCGCCGCCCTCCCGCCGATCCGGACCCGGCCGCCCCGGACGCCGAGACCACCCCGGAGGTCGTCCACTCCGCGGCCCGCTGATCGAATGGGCCGCCGATCACGGACCGGCGATGTGCCCGCTACCGGCCATCTCCTCGGGTTGTTCTGCGGCACAACGAACAACAGCGCTCCCGGACGAGCGGTTCCCGGACCGCCACACCCGCCGACCGACGCGGCGGTATCCGGTGACTCGTCCGACGGGCTCTACTCGGCCGGCGGGACTCCCCACCGGCAGTACCGTCCCGCCGAGGCGTTGCCCGTACTCTGCTGGGACGATCACCGGGAGGGTGGATGTCCGAGGAGAACGCACCGGCCGGACGCCGACGCGATTCGGCCGCGACGCGCGCGGCGCTGTTGAGCGCCGCGCAGGAATTGTTCGCCGAGCGCGGATTCGAGCGCGCCACGGTGCGCGATATCGCCGCGCGCGCCGGAGTGAACCAGGCGTTGCTGTTCCGCTACTTCGGCACCAAGGAAGAGTTGTTCCGTGCCTCGATCACCGATCGCGGACGCCGCGTCCTGGCCGAGGGTCCCGACGACGCGCTGCTGGGCCGCATGCTCGAGCGCATGCTGCAACCGGAGGAGACTGCCGCCCAAGGATATTGGCTACAGGCCGCACTGCGTTCGAGCGGGCACGACGAGGGCACCGCGGCAATCCGGGCGCAGCTGGGCCAGGAATACGTGCGCGCGCTGTCCACTCTGACCGATCAGCCCGATGCGGAGCTGCGCGCGGATCTGTTGCTGGCGTGGTTGCTGGGCATCGGGCTGATGCGTTCGGTGCATCGGCGCGATCCGCTGGCCGGAGCCGATCCCGACGCGGTTGCCGGTCATGTGCTGCGCGCCGCGCGAGTGCTGCTCGAACGCATGGATGTGAATTTCCCACCGCGGTAACGGGATTCATCCGTTGACGAGCCCTCGAGACCACCCTACGATGCTTTTGTAAGCAACTGCTTACATCGCTTGCACGCCGCGAGCGGCGTGGGGGAAAGGGAGTTCATATGAGCGTCGACTCGCCGGTACGCGACTACCCCTTCGGCGATCCGGTCCGGCTCGAGATCCATCCGCTCTTCGAGCAGTTGCGCCGCGACGAACCGATCAGCCGTGTGCACCTGCCGTACGGCGGCGACGGCTGGCTGGTGACCCGGTACGAGGACGTCAAATTCGTCCTGGCCGACCCGCGATTCAGCCGCGCGGTCACCGTGGACCGGGAGGACATCCCGCGCGCGGTTCCCCAACCCTCCCGGGCCAATTCGCTACTGAGCATGGATCCGCCCGAGCACAGCCGGCTGCGCAAACTCGTCGCCAAGGCGTTCACCAGCCGCCGGGTGGATCTGCTGCGCCCGCGTGCCCAGCAGATCGTCGACGAGCGCCTGGACGAGATCGAACGCACCGGCGCCCCCGCGGATCTGGTGGCGAATCTGGCTCTGCCACTTCCGGTTACGGTGATCTGCGAAATGCTCGGCGTGCCACCGGCAGATCAGCACCGGTTCCGCGACTTCTCCGACGCCATCCTGTCCACCACCGCCTACACCGCCGAGCAGATCGCCGCGGCCCGCAGCGAACTAGAGACGTACCTGGCCGAGGTCGTCGCCGAACGCCGCGCCGCGCCGGACACCGGCGACGATCTGCTGGGCGCGCTGGTCGCCGCTCGCGACAACGACGACCGGCTCACCGAGCAGGAGCTGGTCCAGCTCGGCATCACCCTGCTCATCGCCGGTCACGAGACGACCGCCAACCAGATCGCCAACTTCACCTATCTGCTGTTGTCCACGCCCGGCCAGTGGGAGGCGTTGCGGGCGGATCCGGATCTGGTGCCCGGCGCGGTGGAGGAACTGCTGCGCTATGTGCAGCTCGGCTCCGGCGGCGCCTTCGCCCGGGTCGCCACGCAGGACGTCGAGGTCGGTGGCACCGTCGTGCGCGCCGGTGAGGCGGTGTTCGTCAACACCCAGTCCGCCAATCGCGACGAATCGGTCTTCCACGACCCGGCCGAACTCGATCTGACCCGGCGGCACAATCCGCACATCGCCTTCGGCCACGGCGTGCATCACTGCCTCGGCGCGCAACTGGCGCGGGTCGAGTTGCAGGTCGCGCTCGGCTCGCTATTGCACCGGTTCCCCCGGCTGCGCCTGGCCGTCCCGGCCGAAGAGGTTCCGTGGAAGACCGGTCTGCTGGTGCGCGGGCCCGTCGCACTGCCGGTGACCTGGTAGGAGTGCGCGAATGAGCGAGCAGTGGCGTATCTCGGTGGACCGCGAGACCTGTATCGGCTCGGGCATGTGCACGGGCACGGCCGCGGCACACTTCACCCTCGTGGACGGCTACTCGAGCCCGGTCGCCGAATGGGCCGATCCAGACGAGAGCATCCTCGATGCCGCGGAATCCTGTCCGGTCGAGGCGATCCTGGTGCGCGCGGCCGGTTCCGGGCAGGTGCTGGCCCCCGAACAGTGAGCGGCGCCGAACGTTCGCCGCGAGATGGCTCGCTGCCCGAGTCCATCGAGGGATACCGGCACGATCGGGCGCGCCCCGGCACATGACCAAGGTCTCGCTGCGCTGTGCGAATCCTGTGAGCGAGAGCCCTTTTCGCCATCGTGCGGCAAGATCGAGTCATGCGAAATTGTGGTAACGATCGCGCCCTGTCCTCGTCGGCCGGGAGCGGACGGGCGCAGAGGCGCGGAGGTGGACGTGGAATACTGACCCGGGCGGGGGCGCGATGAGCCAGACCGGTGATTCCGACCACACCAGTGGTTCGCACCCCGCCCAGGAACCGACCACTACCGACATACCGGCCGCCGCTAACACGGGGATCGGTGAGGACGAACAGAACACCGTGACCGAATCGACCCCCGGCGAACCGACCGAAGCCAATCGATCATCCAGCAAGGACAGCCACCCCGGAACACCACCGGCCGCATCCGAAAACGCTGCCGCACAAGACGATACGAACTCCGCCTCCGATTCCGGCGAGAACACCGCCGATGCCGGGGCCACCACCTCCATTCCGAGCGCCGACGAAGCCGCGACAACCGCGCTCGGTGCCGCGGCGGC
>CBJNFW010000081.1:0-29189 GCA_966435935.1 uncultured Nocardia sp. | reverse complement strand
GAGGTGTCGGTATGGACCGACGCGACGGTGCGGCGGTCCGTCCTTGCTGACCTAGCTATGCCCTGCCAGGCTCCGGCAAACCCACTTTGCGCACGATGGAACCGAGCAGCGCCGAATCAGGGCCTTTCGGGCGTGCACGGCAGGCGTTCGGTCTCGCGTTGGTCCAGGAATCATCCGGCAGGTCGCACCCGGGCGTGCTTCAACTCGCGCAGGGCGGTCCGCAGCCCGCGGCGCTTGCCCGTTTCGGGATCGACGCCGAAATGCTCCTGGATGCCCTCGCGCACGGCGAACCGCAGTTCCGATGATGTTTCCGGCGCATCGTCGGAGCTGGCCCGGAGTAACGCGTTGGGCAGCGCGAGCTTGGCGATCGTCCGGAACGATTGCAGGTACTGACCGCCGAGCGAACCGGTCGTGTACGGCAGGTCGTATTTGTCGCACAGTTCCCGCACCCGCACGCCGATCTGCTCGTAGCGGTTGCTCGGCAGGTCGGGGAACAAATGGTGCTCGATCTGGTGGCTGAGGTTGCCGCTCATGAAGCGCATCAGCGGCCCGGCCCGGAAATTGGCGGACCCCAGCATCTGTCGCAGATACCAGCGCGGCTGGTCCTCGGCCTCGAACTCCTCGATGGTGAACTTCTCGGCGCCGTCGGGGAAGTGGCCGCAGAAGATGACCATATAGGCCCAGTAATTGCGGACGAAGTTGGCCGTGGCATCGGCGGTCAGCGTGGTCTTCCAATTCCGTCCGGCCAGCGCCGGGTAGATCAGATAATCCTTGGCCGCCTGCTTGCCGACCTTGGTGCCGATGATGCGCAGGTCTTTGAACGCCTGCCGCCACGTCTTCTCGCCGTTGCGCAACTTCTCCACCTCGAGGTGGTGCAGGGCCACGCCCCATTCGAAGAAGGTACCGAGCAGCAGGTTGTATACCGGGTTGCCGATATTCCACCACTCCCACGGCTGGTCGCGGGTGACGCGCAGGATGCCGTAACCGACGTCGTCGTCCATTCCGACGATGTTGGTGTACTTGTGGTGGACGAAATTGTGCGAATGTTTCCACTGCACGCTGGGACAGGTGGTATCCCACTCCCACGAGGACGAGTGGATCTCCGGATCGTTCATCCAATCCCATTGTCCGTGCATCACATTGTGGCCCAGTTCCATATTCTCGATGATCTTGGCCAGCGAGAGCATCGCCGTGCCCGCGAGCCACGCGGCCCTGCGGTTGCTGAACATCAGGGCGACTCGGCCGCCGGCGGCCAGCGCGCGGTGCAGTGCGATGGTGCGCCGCACGTACCGGGCGTCGCGCTCGCCGCGTGACTCCTCGATGTCGCGGCGAATCGCGTCGAGTTCGGCGCCGAGCGCTTCGATGTCGGCCGGGGTCAGATGCGCGTAGATGTCGATGTCGGTGATGGCCATCCGGCCCTCCTAGATATCGAGAGTGCACTCACCAGACACGCTGCTGATGCACGTTTGAATTCGTTCTCCTTCGCGGCGTTCCTCACCGGTACGCAGGTCTCGGACATACCCACCCGCGAGCGGAAGCACACAGGTCTGGCAGATGCCCATCCGGCAGCCGAAGGGCATATCGATGCCCAGGTTCTCGCCCGCCTCGAGCAGTGTTGTCGCGCCGTCGATCCGGGCCTGCTTGTCCGACAGGGCGAATCGCACCGTCCCGCCTTCGCCGCCGTGATCGGTGCGGGCGATGGCGAAGCGTTCGATGTGCAGACGCTCGCGCAGGCCGCCGCGCTCGTAATGCGACTCCATCGCGTCCAGCATGCGCGGCGGTCCGCACGCCCAGCAGTCGCGTTCGCGCCAGTCGGGCACCCACTCGTCGAGACGGCCGACCGAGAACTTGCCCATTTCCCGGGTGAGCTGCAGGTGCAGCGTGTAACTGGGGTTCCGGTCGGCCAGGGTTTCCATCTCGTCGAGGAAGATGACGTCCTCGCGGGTCGGCGCGGAATGGACGTGGCAGATATCGGGTCGCTGCCCACGGGCTTCGAGGGACCGCAACATCGCGATCACCGGAGTGATGCCGCTGCCCGCGGTGACGAACAGGATCTTGCCCGGTACCGGCTCGGGCAGATGGAAATCGCCGCGCGGCGCGGCCAACCGGATGATGGTGGACGGCTCGACCCCGTCGACCAGGTGGGTCGACAAGAAGCCGTCCGGATTGGCCTTGACAGTGATCGCGATCGTTTTCTTCTCCGCCGAACTGATCGAGGTGAGCGAATAGGAGCGCCACCGCCAGCGGCCGTCCATCTGCAGTCCGATGCCGACGTACTGGCCGGGCTTGTACGCTGCGGGAAATCCCCACCCCGTGCGGATCGTCACCGTGGCCGTGTCCTCGGTCTCCTTGACCACGCCGAGCACCTTTCCGCGCAGTTCACGGGCGGTCCAGAGCGGATTGATCAGGCGTAGGTAATCATCGGGGAGCAGCGGTGTGGTGGCGCGGGCGAGCAATCCGCGCACGATGTTGACCTCGGGCTTATTGGCGTCGACCCCGGCGGCCGGACGTTTACTCCACTTCAGAAGACCCACCGGAGAACCTCCTTTCCGTGTACAACCGTACACTGAAATGATGCCTTGCCGCACACCTCACCACGATTGTGCACATCCACGGGCTCATCCTCGACGGGTGATGCCGGCGTTCTCGCACCCACGGACACTGGCCAGGTCCCCGATCAGCTCGGCACCGCGCCGGACAAACACCGACGAACCGTCGGCGACAGCAGCGACCGATCAACGACGGTCGCGTCTTCGGCGCTGTTCAACGCGAGAACGGCGATGGATGAGGATCCGCTTCGAAGGAGTTGATGAGATTGCTCGCAGGTATCGCCCGCGCGGCAGCAGTCGGCGCGGCAGCCGTTTCGCTCCTCACCCCGGCAGCTGGATCCGCAGCGGCCAACGAACCCGAGGCGCCCACTGGGCGACCGCCCCCAGCGTCGATCGCGAACCGGCCCACGGTGTCGAATGTGGACGCCCCGTACATCTGGGTGAACATCTGTGTACACATACCGACCCCCGGGTCGGCAACGCTGGACTGGTGCTGGCCGTAGCGTCGACAGTTCGGTCCGGGACCAGATGTCCGGACCGCACACTGGCGACATGGGAACAGCGAAGAACACCGCAGAGACCGGAGACGTGGTTGGCGTCGAAGCAGTGACCCACGCCTGGGAGACAGCCTTGGCGAACCAGGACCGGGAGTCTGTCACGGCCACGACGAACCGCGACCGTTCCTCACCGAGGTCGTTGCCAGCACACCCGACGAGCGGCACTACCACCGCGCCGGATTCTTCACCGACGGACGACGGGCGACATGGGAATACCCCCCGGGTCACGCCGGATGGTCAGCAGATGGACTTCGTCGAGGTGATGGAGATCGAGGACGGACTCATTCGAGCCCACCGGGTCTACCGGGGGTGGCCAGGAGTGGAGATCCTCTCCCGCGACCAGTACCACCGATAGCCGAAAACCGGGTGCGCCCGCGCAAACCCCTTCAGCGCCGGAACGGAGCGGCATGTCCGACGATCGACCCGGCGAGCAACCGACACCCGCCGCCACCGATGGACACCGCCGCAAGGGTTGGATGCGTTGCAGCACAACGGTTTCGGGTCGATACGCAGGTTGCCGATCCGGGCCGGCCGCCGCCCGCTCGGTGGCGGCCCGGCCGGCATGCAGCGCGTGGGTGTCGGCCGATCCGGTGGCGGGTACGGCGGTGTAGGCGGTGCGGAGACCACGAGGGAACGCCCATGAGAAACACGCGAAGCGAAGGAGTACGGAAATCATGATCCTGACAGAGACGTACGCCCTGTCGAACGGTGTGCACATTCCGAAGCTGGGACTGGGTACCTGGTTCATCGATGACGACAAGGCCGCGGACGCGGTGACCGACGCCGCCGCGATCGGCTACCGCCACATCGACACCGCTCAGGCCTACGGCAACGAGCGAGGCGTCGGCGAAGGGGTCCGCGGCAGCGGTATCCCGCGCGACGAACTGTTCTTGACCACCAAACTGGCGGCCGAGATCAAGGACCATGACAACGCCTCCGCCGCGATCGACCGTTCGCTGGCCACACTGGGGCTGGACCACATCGATCTGATGCTGATTCACAGCCCGCAACCCTGGAACGACTTCCGCGGCGGCGACTACGCCGAGGGCAACCGCGAGGCATGGCGCGCGTTGGAAGAGGCTTATCAGGCGGGCAAACTCCGCTCGATCGGCGTCTCCAACTTCGAGCAACGCGACCTGGAGAACATTCTCCAGGCCTGCACCGTCGCGCCGCAGGTGAATCAGCTGCTCGTCCACGCGGGCAACACCCCGGCCGAACTCATCGCCTACTGCCAGGACAAGAACATCCTCGTGGAGGCCTATTCACCCATCGCACACGGAGCGATCCTGCAGAATCCCGAGATCCAGGCGATGGCCGACAGGTACGGAGTGAGCGTTCCGCAGCTGTGCATCCGCTACACCCTGCAGTTGGGAACCGTATCGCTGCCGAAGACCGCCAACCCCGAGCACATGCGCAGCAACTCCCAGGTCGATTTCGAGATCACCGACGAGGACATGGACGTCCTGCGCAAGATGCGAGCCCAGGACTACGGCGACCACAGCGTATTCCCCGTCTACAGCGGTAAGTGAGTGGGAAGGCGGTGAAGGCCTTGCCGCACAGGCTATTCCGGTGCGGAACCAACAGATCTGCCGATCTCGACTCCCGCGGCGAGACCTGCTGCGGCACGTGCCGTTCGACGCTCCCGGGCACTCGTCCGAGCGTGCCCCGCCGGCAGTAGCTCGAGAAAGTTACGAACCAGAGCCCGATCGTCATCGATCCGGTGCGCCACATAAACCGTTGTGCTGGAGTCTGTTTCGATGAGCGGCAGGATGCGGACGGTCGGCGGCGCGGTGAACGTCGCGCTGCGCGGTGCGACGGTGACGCCCAGCCCCTCCCCCACCAGATACAGAATGGTGGTCCAGTTGTTGCCCTCCTGCACGATGCGAGGCTGGCAACCGGCTTCCACCAGGGGCCGCAGGTTCTTGTCGTGGGCATGGGGCCCCGCGGCGCGGGGAAAGAACACCAGCGGGTCGTCGGCGAGGTCGGGGCCGGTGAGGGCGGTATGGTCCGCCAGCGGGTGATCAACCGGCAGCAGCGCCATGTAAGGCTCGGTGACCAGCGGGAATACGACGATGCCGGGCTGTTCGTCGGGGTCGCGCACGATCGCCATATCGAGCGCGCCGTGACCGAGTTGCGCCATCATGTGGGTGGTGTAGCCCTCGACGAGGTCGATCTGGACCAGCGGGTAGCGGTCTCGGAACTGCCGGATACTGCGCAGCGGTTCGAGCGGCAGCACCGACGGGACGAAGCCCAGGTAGAGCCGCCCCTGATTACCCTGTCCGATGCGCGCGACCTCGTCGAGGTCGCGGGTCGCGTGCGCGAGAATCGCCGCGGCCCGCTCGCGCAGTACCTCGCCCGCAGGGGTCAAGGCGACACTGCGCGAGGTGCGGTCGAACACGCGGGTTCCCAGGAGCGTCTCGAGCCGCTGGATCTGCTGGGTCAGCGCGGGTTGAGCGATGTGCAGCCGCGCGGCCGCCCGGCCGAAGTGCAATTCCTCGGCTACGGCCAGGAAGTAGCGCAGATGCCGTAGTTCGACCCCATCAGCCATAAGATCAACATATCAATCAGATCTATCAAGTATTGGACGTGATCGTTCGGGGGCGGGCATGCTGGCGAGGTGACACAGCAGACTGAATCCGTTGCGGCAGAACAGATCGACGCCATCGTTGTCGAGCCGATGTCGAGTCCGGCCGACGCCCGGGCCTTCAAGGAACTCAACGAGGAATGGATCGTCGAACTGTTCGCCCTCGAGCCCGCCGACTCGGTGAAGCTGGACAATCCGGAGCGCGAGATCGTCGCCAAGGGCGGACAGGTACTCATCGCTCGCGACGGCGACGACATCGTCGGATGCGTGGCGCTGGTAGCGGAGGGCGACGGGGTGTTCGAGCTGTCCAAGATGGCCGTGGCACGGAACCGGCGCGGCCGTGGCCTCGGCCGCATCCTCCTGCGGGAAGCCGTCGACTACGCCCGGCGGCGGAACGCCACCACATTGTTCCTCGGCAGCAGCACCAAGTTGCCCGATGCCGTGCACCTGTACGAATCGATCGGCTTCGTGCACGTCCCGAGCGATCGGATCGGACCCATGCCATACCGCCGCGCGGACGTGTTCATGCGGTACGACCTGGACTGACGCCCGCGCCGGACGCCGCTGGTCATATCTCGATTCGGGAACCCATGATGATGGTTCGCTCGCGCGGGAGGCAGAAGTATTCGGCGGCGTCGGCGGTGATGTAGGAGGTGGCGATGAACAGTCGTTTGCGCCAACGCGCCATCGTGGGCTGGTCGCCGGCGCGGACCTCGATCTTGGACAGGAAGTAGGAGGCTTCCTCGAGATCGAGGCGTCCCTCGGTGTCGGCGGGATCAACGCCGGCCAGGGCGACCGGGACGTTGGGGGTTTCCATGTAACCGTATCGGGCGGTGACGTGGGTGATCCCGTCGTCGCCGTGGCCGAGGTTGTCCACCGCGATACGTTCGTGCTCCGGTAGCCGCGGGACGGGTTCGGTCTGGATGGACAGCACCACGATGTGTTCGTGGCGGACGTGGTTGTGCTCGACGTTGGCGCGCATGGCCAATGGCGCGGTCGCCTTGCCGCGGTTGAGGAATACCGCGGTTCCGGGCACCCGCGACGTCGGTGGTTTGCCGGCGGCGAGGTCGTCGACGAATACGCGCAGCGCGCCTTCCCGGCGTTCCCGCGCGGCGGTGACGATGTGGCGTCCGCGTTGCCAGGTGGTCATCACGGTGAAAGCGGTGAGCGCGATCAGCAGCGGCAGCCACGCGCCGTGCACGAGTTTGGTGAGGTTGGCCGCGACGAACAGCAGGTCGATGATCAGCAGTGGAACCGCGCCGAGCGAGATCAGCCACCACGGCGTCTGCCATTTCGCTCGGGCGACATAGAAGAACAGCAGCGTGGTGATGGTGATCGTGCCGGTCACCGCCATGCCGAACGCGAACGCCAGCGCGGTGGAACTACGGAAGGCGAACACCAGCGTCAGCACCGACACCATCAGCAGCCAGTTGATCCAGGGCACGTAGATCTGCCCGATGGTCGATTCGGAGGTGTGCGTGATCCGCAGTCGCGGCAGGTAGCCGAGTTGGGCGGCCTGGGACGTGACCGAGTAGGCGCCGGTGATCACGGCCTGCGAGGCGATCACGGTGGCGGCGGTGGCCAGCAGCACCATCGGCAGGCGTCCCCAGCCCGGCACGAGCAGGAAGAACGGGCTGCCGATATTGGCCGGGTCGTCCAGGATCAGCGCGCCTTGCCCGAAGTAGCTCAGGACGCAAGCCGGGAACACCAGCAACAGCCAGGCGCGAGTGATGGCGCGGCGACCGAAATGCCCCATATCCGCATACAGGGCCTCCGCACCGGTGACCGCGAGCACGATCGCGGCGAGCGCGAAGAACGCCGTGCCGAAATGCCCGAACAGGAACCCGAGCGCATACGTCGGTGACAGGGCCTCGAGAATCTGCGGATGTCTGGTGAGGCCGGCGATACCGCAGACGCCGATGGCGGTGAACCAGGCGATCATCACCGGACCGAACATGCGCCCGACCACCGCTGTGCCGCGGCGCTGCACCAGGAACAACGCCACGATGATGATCGCGGTGATCGGTACGATCAGCCGCTCCAGCGACGGCTCGACCACCTTGAGCCCCTCGACCGAGGACAGCACCGAAATCGCGGGAGTGATCATGCTGTCGCCGAAGAACAGTGACGCGCCGAAGATCCCCAGCGCCGCCAGCACGAGCGCGACCCGCCGCCCCCGGGGTGCGCTCGATCGGCGAAGCAGGGTGATCAGGGCCATGATGCCGCCCTCGCCGTCGTGATCGGCACGCATCGCCAGCAGCACGTACGTGATGGTGACGATGATCGTCACCGACCAGAACACCAACGACACAACCCCGAACACGTTGGTGGCGCCGGCCGGGACCGGATGCGGATCGTGCGGGTCGAACACCGTCTGCAGGGTGTAGATCGGGCTGGTACCGATATCACCGAACACCACTCCCAGCGCACCCACCACCAAAGCCGGCCGGACCGGACCACCTGCCCCGGGGTGAAGTTCCCGACCGGACGCTCGGCCGGTCGCGTTCGTGGACGCACTGTCGGTCACCGGCGGATCCTCCTCCTCGGCACGGGCTGCTGTCGGGATGCTCGCATATCGTGCCGGACACTACCGCCCCATGTCGGGCTGCGCGACGGACGCGGCCGGGGTTGCCGGGGCCATCATCGACGTGACCTCGTCGACGTCCGCCCCGAGCGCGGCACCGGGAACCGGTGCACGACCTGGCCGGCGGGGACACGGACCAGCGGCATACCTGGTCGGCGCCGGGAAGTCAGCGGAGACGATTGTGCTGCTTCCACCAATTCAACAGGCTCGCAGCACCATTCGAGCCGGAGGCGAAATACACCCCGAGAACGTCCTGCTGGTCGGCGGTCCATTCGATGGTCGGCACCACCCCCGCACCGTTCGACAAAATACATTCGTATCGTCCTGCGGCGTAAGGGTTGTCGAGCGCGCCGTCGGCACAGGCGACATGCGCGGACGACCGGCGATCGTCGTCGTAGCTCTGTCGCAGCGTCGCCGGATCGGGGTAGCGGAAGAACGCCGCCTCCAGGCGACCGGAGTACGGATCGCAGTGCAGCGCAGCGGTCTCGGCCGGTCCCGGATCCCGGTGATAGCAGTTCGATTGGTCGTACCCGGCGGGTAGATGCTGTAGCAGTGCGGCATCATCGGATGTGTAGTCCGGGCGAGGGCTACTCGATGCGGCAACGGCACCGGGCCCGTACGAAGTGCCGCCCGGCCTGCTCGTGGTGGCTCCGCCGCCCCCGAGCACCACTATCGCGATGACAACGACGCCGATGACGACCGCGACGGTGACACCGACGATGACCCGTCCCCGGCGCGCACGACGGGGTGCGGCCGGGGCGGGTTCCGCGGGAAGGTCGGTGAGCGGATGCGGGACCTGCAGATCGCCCAGTAGGGCATGCAGATCCCCGCGCGTCTTGGCCTTCGCCGCGCTGTCCAGACGTTCGTGATACTCCGCGTTGTCCAATTCGCCGTCGGCGTAGGCGTTGTCCAGTGCGGTACATGCCATGGACCGGTCCAGATCGCTGGCTCGCAGCTCGAAACCGTCCCGGGGTCGTTCGGAGGACACCGCATCATGGTCCCAGCCGGACCGGCTCGCCGGTAGATGTCTCGCCGCCGGATCCTGATATTTCGCGCCGGAGTGCGCTGGAGTGAGCGCGAACCCAGGCGCTGCCGAACGGGGTCATCGGTGGGGCGTAGTCACGGTCGTGGTGCCATTGCCATTGATTGCCGCGCATTCCCCAGTGGCCGCCGTAATCGCAGTCGCCCCAATGCCATTGGCCTCGGTCTTGTTCCCAGCCGAATCGGCCGGAGCGGTCGCAGTCCTGGCGCCGGCCACTGTCGGTGTGCCTCGGTGGTGCGGCCGATGCCGGTGCGACGCAGCGGACACCCCAGTGCGGTCTGCCGCTCGATTCCACCGGCAGCCTGTCGTGCCCGCGACTCGAACCCAACCGACATCTCCCCTCCCTGCGCGGGGTATCGGTCCCTCGCGTCCCTGACGTTGCCGGCAGGTCTCGGTTCGTCATCGACTGGTTCGGGAGCGCTATCGTGGGTGTGTCGGCATGTTCGGGCAGTGTTCGTCGTGACGCCGTGAGGCGAAGGGCGGTGGTGCGTGTGCGTGCGATATATTGTCTCGAGCTGGGGGCCGGCTTCGTGTCGAGCCTCGGAGCCGTCGGTGGGCGCATTCCGGACTATTCCCGCTCCGAGGTGCTGACCGGATCGGCAGTGGTGCTGATATTGCTCGTGGGGGTATCGGTCGCGTTGATATCGGCGGGTCGACACCGCAGTGGTAGTGGTCGGTGGTCGGCGCGGTGGTGGTTTCACCGGCCCGGCCGCTGACTCGGGTCAGCTCCGGCCGAGCTGGACGGCTTTGACCAGCAGCAGGATCGCGCCGATGACGAGGTAGCCGCGCAGGGCGAGCATGCCGAGTTTGGTTCCCGCGGACCAGGTGACGGGTTCGAGCAGAGCCAGCGGCGGCATCCGCCAACGATCTTTTTCGGACTTGTCGACCACCGGCGCCGGGGGTGGCGCGGGTGAGTGGCGCTGAAGCCATTTCAGGGCTACGGCGGTGAGGATCGCGAGCACGATGATGCCCGAGGCCAGGTACTCGGCGGTGGTGACGACGTCGAGGTTCGGGAACAGGGTGGTCGCCATCAGGATGCCCGACAGCAGTAACAGCACCCCGACGATCAGGCCTGCGACGAGATTGAGCCAGGTCCGGTTGACCCACGGCCCCAGGACTTGCGGGTCGTTGCACAACAGCAGCAGGAAAACACTCGCGCTGGGCAGCAGCAGTCCGGCCAGGGCCTGCACCGCGGTGGTGATCAAACCCAGCGGGGCGCCGGGGATCAGCACGATCGCCGCGGCCAGGGCGACCATCGCGATGTAGGAGATGTAGAACTGCTTCGCGTCGCGAAAGCCGCGGTGCAGGGAGTGTTTGATGCCGAACACGTCGCCGAAGGCGTAGCTGGTGGACAACGTCACCGCCGCGGCGCCGATGATCGAGGCATCCAGCAGCACGATCGCGAAGATCGGCCCCAGCACCCGGTCGGCGTGGCCGAGCAGGTGCGCGATCTGCCCGGCGTCGACGAACTTCCCGACGGTGCCGGTGGCCCGGGCCGCGTAATCAGCGGTCATGACCAGCGCGGCCGCGCCGATCACCACGACGAATGCCCCCAGGGTGGTGTCCGCGCGTTCGTAGCCGATGAACCGGGGCGTGATGCGTTTGTCGACGATATTGGACTGCTGGAAGAACAGCTGCCACGGCGCCACCGTGGTCCCCACGATCGCGATGATCAACAGCACCGCCTCCGAGGTGAATCCACCGTGCACGCCCGGCACCACGAACTCTCTTGCGGCTCTTCCCCATTCGGGATGCGAAAGCAGCAGCATCGGAATCTGCAGCAGGGTGATGAGGATGAACCCCATCATCGCCCGTTCCCACCGCCGGAAGCTCCCCGAGGCCATGATCGCGACGAGGGCGACCGCGGCGATCGGCACCACCACGTATTTGGAGATGCCGATGTAGTCCGCGGCCAGGGTGACGCCGATGAACTCGGTGACGATGGTCAGAAAGTTCAGGACGAACAGGTCGCCGACGGAGAACCAGCCCCAGCCGCGTCCGAAACGCTCGTTGATCAGCCGGGCGTGCCCGACACCGGTGACCGCGCCGAGCCGCACGACCATTTCCTGGTTGACGATCAAGACCGGAATCAGCAGCAGCAGGACCCACAGCAGGCTGTAGCCGTAGTTCTGCCCGGCCTGGGCATAGGTGGCCACGCCACCGGCATCGTTGTCCCCCACCATCACGATCAGACCGGGACCGACGATCGCCGCGAGGGTCAGCAGCCTGGTCCGCAGCGTGCGCGGCCGGTCGGTCTCGGTGACATCGATGCGCCCGAACGCGCCCTCGATATTGCCCAGGTGCGCCGAATCCAGCACCACCGAGGGTCGCGCGGACGGTGCGGTCCGAGACTTCGGCGCCGCGGGCTCCCGCCGCGGAGCGAGACCGTCCTCGGCGGGCGGAGCCGGCGGTGTGCCGGCTGCCCTCGTCGTGGCCGAATCGTGCCCGGGGGCGGGCGCGTCCAAAGGCGCCGAGTTGTCCGGCCCCGCGGCTTGTGATGGGGCAGTGCCTGGCTGCGTGGTGTCCTGGCCCTGCGGGTCACGCTGTTGTTCGGACGCGGTTTCCAGCGGGGTGGAGCGGCTTTCGTCGGCGTTCGTCATAGTGCCGAGCTGCCGTCGGACACGTCGGCGGGCGGTGCGGGTTCGCGGATCGGGCGGGGTGCGGGCTCGCGGCGGCGCCAGTCCTCGGGAATGGCGGCCTCGAGCACGTCGTCGACGGTGACGACGCCGAGCACACGGTCGGCGTCGTCGACCACCGGCACCGCGTAGAGGTTGTAGTCCGCCATGAGCAGGGCGATATCGGTCACATCGGTCTTCGGCGTGACCCGGACCGGGTCTGTGTCCATCAACTCACGCACCGGCGTCGCGGGGTCGGCCTGCAGCAACAGGATCACCGAAACGACGCCGATCAAGCGCCCCTCGTCGAGCACATGCACCTTCAGCAGCGCTTCCGGCTGCACCCCCCGTGCCTCAGCGATCACCGAGAGTGCTTGCGCCGCAGTAGAATCAGGTCCGCAGGATGCGGTGTCGACATTCATCAGCCCGCCCGCGCTGTCGGGGTTGAACCCCATCAGCGTGATCACCTTGGTGCGCTGCGGAGCCGGCATGAGATCCAGCACCTTGCGACGCCGCGACTGTCGCAGGTCCGCGACCGCGTCGGCCGCGTCGTCAGCGCGCATCCGGCCGAGCAACGCCGCGACTTCGGCGTCGGACTTGTCATCGAGCAGGCGACTGGCCTCCTCGGAATCCAGTTCCTCGAACACATCGGCCTCGAGCTCCGGATCGTCGTGCACATGGTCGAGAATCTCGCCACGCTCTCGTTTGTCGGCCTCCTCGAGGAGATCGGCGAGCTCGGCCGGTTTCAGCGACCGCAACCGACCGGCAAGCCGGCGTTGGGTCAGCGACTGACTGTGCCCGATCAGCGGCTCGAAGGACTTCCAATCCCGCTCGGCATGCCCGCCCGCGGGTTTGATCAACCCGAACAACCGCGCACGCGGCCTGGTGTCGACCCGGGCCAGAACCCAGCCGTCGCCGGTGTCGTCGAGTTCGACATCCGAAGCACGGACCAACTCCGCGGCCGCGACATCTATGAGCCTGTGCCCCATGATGTCCGCGCGCAGGAGCACCTCCCCGTCGCGACGTTCGAACGCACGCAGGTCAACCTTGTTACGCGACAACGTGATTCGATCGGCACGCAGATCGTCCACGGTACGAGCCGGAACGAACACCTTCCGCCCGCCCACCCCGACCACCACACCGGTGATCGGCGGATAGGAATTCCGGCCGACCAGTCGGACCACCAGATCCTCCACCCGGCCGATGGTGTCCCCCGATGCGGCGATCACCGGCGATTTCAGCACCTGTGACAGGTGGATCATCGCGGTCACCGGCGACAGATCTGATGTGGGCTTCGTCATCGGGGCTCCCGAGTCGATGCTTCGTGCGAGGCTGGCCTTCGCCCCACATTCTGCCCGCTGCTCGAGGCTCACGCGCGGCAAAAGTCGAGCACCACAACCTCCGCACTCGACCCGGCGACGGATCCCGGCTCGCCTCCCTCGGCACCGACCACGACTTCCGGACCATCGGCGGCGATGTCGAACCATCGATCAGTGCGTCGCCGTCACAGGTGCGGGCGTCTCGGGCAACCTCATCGCTGGGCGCGCAAAACACACAGTGTCAGCGCATGGTGTACACACAGCACATCGCCGGTGCCGGTGGCGACCACGAGGTCGCGGCCCCCATCGGGAGACACCGCCACCGCCGCGAGGGGGCCGCCGGTCGCACGGTGCGGGCACCGTGGGATCGACGCGAACGAGGTTGTCCGCGGCGGTGGCGACATACAGGCAACCCTCGGCGCCCTGGCGATCGTCGGGCAGCGCAGGCCCACGACCGTGGCCGGGCGGGCAGGTACGTTGATCGCGACGCACAGGACCTACTCGCGGGAGCCCAGGTAGCCGGCGGCGCGGGCCGGATCGCCGTCGATGACCGAGCAGCACAGATCAGGCGCGCGTCCGCGCCCGGGAGACGCTGCGCGGACCTCAGTTACAGGAACCCGTGGCGGCCTTACGGATACCCGCGACCGCATCGGTCTGCTGCTGCTTGGTCAGCGCACTCCAGCCCGGACCCGACTCGAACTGCGAGATGATCTTCTCCGGATCCTTGGCCGCGGCAGGCACGCTCGAGTTCGAGAAGATCGGCTGCATCGCCTTGCACTCCTTCTGGTAGATCGCGGAAGAGGTGTCGGCACCGCCGCTATCAGACTGCGCCGCAGACGATTTGGAGGAACCGCCACAGCCCGCGAGGAGGACGGCGGATGCCAGAACCGCGAGCGGCAGACCGGCGCGCTTCACCAGCGATGTCATATGTGGAAAACCCAATCTCGAACCAGGAGCGGCCGATCCCCTCCCGTCCGCGGAAAGGTACCGCATTCCCACCCGCGAGAGGAGAACACCGAATGACACAACACAACGATCCCGCCCACGGCGAATAACTGCACGACGTCCGGGTATGCCGACCCGAACGCTCCACCTCGACGGATCGGCGCAGGAGCCGAGCACCGCCGCCCGTGTTTCGCCCACCTCGCCGCGCCGCCGACCCGGGAGACAGAACGATGACATCCATCTGGACGATCGAGACGCCGACTGCCGCCCGCCGAGCCGTGCCTCCCGGTTCGCGGTACGAGGTCCTCGTCGTGGGCGGTGGACTCACCGGCCTGGTCACCGCGTTGCTGCTGGCCGAGAGCGGAGTCGAATGCGCGGTGCTGGAAGGCCGCCGCATCGGCGCCGGAACCACCGGCGCGACCACCGCCAAAATCAGTGTGCTGCAAGGCATTCGGGGACAGCAGATCCGCCACCGCCACCCCGAGCAGCTGCTGCGCTCCTACCTGGACGCCAATCACTCTGCCCACCGATGGCTCAACCGGTTCTGTGCGAGTGCGGACGTGGCCGTTCAGCACACCGACGCGTACACCTACGCCGGGTCCGAGCGCGAACTCGCCGCTGTGCGAAGGGAATACGATGTGCTGCGTTCGGCGGGCCTGCCGGTGGAGCTCGTCGACGAGATCGATGCGCCGTTCCCGGTCGCGGGAGCGGTGCGGCTCGGCGATCAGTCGCAGGTGAACCCGATGTCCCTGCTGACCGCGCTCGCCGCCGCGTGCGAAGCCAAGGGCGTGCCCCTCTACGAATCCAGTCCCGTCCGGACGGTGAACTCCGGGGAGGCGGGCGAGCAGATCGTCGAGACCGGGCACGGTCCGGTCCGGGCGGGGGCCGTCGTCCTGGCCACTGGCACGCCGATTCTGGATCGCGGCGGCTTCTTCGCCCGCATGGTGCCACAACGCTCCTATCTCACCGCGTACCGCGTCAGCGAATCGAGTTCGCAAGGCATGTACATCAACGCCGGGCAGCCCACCCGCTCGATACGCTGGGTACCCGACGCCGACGGTCGGATTCTGCTGGTCGGCGGTAACGGGCACGTGGTCGGTCGAAAGGACCGCACCGACGAGGCCGTCGCCGACCTGATCGCCTGGACCACGCGATGGTTCCCCGATGCCGAACCGCTGGCCGGCTGGTCCGCGCAGGATTACCACCCCGCCGGCGAACTGCCCTTCGCCGGCCCACTGCTGCCGGGCCGCGACGACATCCTGGTCGGCACCGGCTACGCCAAATGGGGCCTCACCAACGGCGTCGCCGCCGCGCACCTGCTCGCCGGCCACCTCACCGGCGACACCCCCGAGTGGTCGCACGCCTTCGCCACCTGGCGACCGTCCGACTGGAAAACGCTGCCGGCCACCCTCCGCGCGAATGTCGGTGTCGCTCAACAATTCTCAGCGGGCTGGCTCGGCGCCACCCGAACCTCGCCGGACCCGGCGCCACCACAGGAGGGAACCGGCCGCGTCGAACGTCATCTGCCGCGCCCGGCCGCCACCTGCACCGTCGAGGGCACGACCACGACCGTGTCCGCGGTCTGCCCGCACCTCGCGGGCATCGTGCGCTGGAACCCCGCGGAAAGATCGTGGGACTGCCCGCTGCACGGTTCCCGGTTCGCCGCCGACGGCTCGCTGCTGGAAGGCCCCGCGACCCATTCTCTGGCCCAGCGCGCCCCCGCGACGACCGCGCAAGACCCGCGACCGGGCCGATGAGCACGGCAGTTCGCGCTGCGCCGTGCGCAAACGCCGACAGCTCGAATCACGCGCTCGCCCCGGCAGCGGCGACGGGCGATGGCAGAAAACCGACGTCGACGAGGTACTCGATGTGGCGGTCGATGAGTTCGGCGCTCATCGGCGCACACCTGATCGGGGTGCCGGCCAGAGCATGTGCGGTATTGCTGTCGTCGAAACGCACCTCGCCGACCGAGCGTTGCACGGGGATGGCCGCGGCGCGGGCGAGCCCCTGATCGGTGGGCGCCACACTGGTCAACCGGGCGGCCAGATCTGCCAGAGGCATCGTGGTCAGCGGGAATCCGTTGGCGCGCAACCTTTCCCACACCAGCGTCAGCGCAGCGGTGGAGTGATTCGTCAGATGGTAGGTGCGGCCCGTGCCACCGTGGGTGGCCAGGTGAACGATCGCGGCCGCCACATAATCCGCCGGAACCAGGGAGAATTCGGCGGACTCCGGCATTACCGCACCGAGCATCACCGCCGCGCGCACCAGGATCCAGAAGGCGTCGTCGGTGCTAACCGCTCCGGTCATCGCGCCGCCGCAGACGCGATCGGGCCGATGAACGGCGACCGGAAGTCCCCGCTCACCCGCTTGCGCGACCAACTCCTCCGCCGCCCACTTGGTCAGCACATAACCATTGCCGCGCACTTCGGCCGATGTCGGGCGGGCCGACTCGAGAACCGGGACGGCCGGGGGTCGTTCGCAGGCCGCGGCGACCGACAGCGCCGACACGAAGTGGACCGGTATTCCGCCGCCGGCCGCGAGTTCGAGCACCTGGCGCGTCCCTTCCACGTTCGCGCCGCGCAGCCGGGAATAGGGCTCGACGTGATTGACTTTGGCGGCGTTGTGCACGATGACGTCCGACCTGCATAATGCCCGGTATTCCCGCGCCAGAAGGCCGAATCCGGGCTCGGACACATCACCGGCGAACGGCAGGATCCGCTGGCTGTGCCGCGGGTCCCACAGCCTGTATCGGCACAGGGCGGATACGATCCGGTCGAGCGCCTCGGCGTGTCCGCGCGCCCGGACCAGGCAGTAGATCCTCGCGTCCGTCCGAGCGAGGAACTCGTGCAGCAGGTAGGCGCCCAGGAAACCCGTCCCGCCGGTCAACAGGACCCGTTGCGGCGGGGTGTGCACCGCCCCGGTGGGTGGCCGGATCGAGACCGACCGGTTCCACCGCACGTCGGCAGTCAAACCAGGCGGAAGCGGCGAGACGTTCTGCCGACCGCACTCTCCAGGCATGAGTCCTCCCGGATTCTTGTAGCTACGGCCTTCGACCGCTCAGTTCCCGAATAGTCCTTATTCAATAATTTGGAGGATGGTATCCCGGTTTATCCCGGACCGCACGGTATCGACCGATCACCTCCGCGCGTTTACCCCGGTTGTCTTTCCGCTGGTCAGCTGGGTTTCACAGGGCGGCAACGACACTGGCCGGCGACCGGTGCCGTTCGTGTCACAGTTACGCCAATGTCCGTGCCGGCCAAATCGCTACCCAGGGGTGACTGTCCACGAGCGGTTTCCTGAGCCCGCGATCCGGGCGCGCTCGGTTCGGCCACCGAGAGCACCGCTCGCTTTATCACCGCCGGTCCGGGCTCGGCACCGGTTCGGTGCAACGCCGATCGCGACCTGTGGACGGGGCCGCTCATACCGAGGCCCCCGTCACGATCCGCCTCGGCCTCGCACTGGCCGTTGCATCGATCGTGGCGAACTTCCTTCGGCCACCACACAACCGTGGCGGTAGATCAACGAAGTATCTTGCCGACTGGAACTTCTTGTGCGGGAATAGATCTCGCGCATTTTCGAACACCGGCACGCCGAATCCGCCTTGCACCAAGTGGTCGCCTCAACAGCCGTCGGCTGTCAATCGGTCTCTCCCACAACAGGAATGACAGCCGGAGGCCGGGCAGGTCGGCGACTACCCACAACCCAGCCAGGTCGAAATCCGCATCGCGGATCCCGGCTCAAAGGGGAGGCGCCTGCGGCGGATAGGGCGTGCCGGGGGTAGCCGGATTCGAGTGCTGGGGCGGCCCCTGCGGCGGATACGGCACGCCGTAGGCAGCCGGATTCGAGTGCTGAGGCGGCCCCTCGGGCGGATACGGCACGCCGTAGGCAGCCGAATTCGGGTATTGGGGCGGCCCCTGGGGCGGATACTGCGTCCCGTAGAGAGCTGGATTCGGGTACTGCGCAGGCCCCGGCGATGAATATGGGACGCCGTGCGGAGCCGAGCGGACCGGGCGTTCGGCCGAGGCGATTGCGCTCACCGCACTGACGATCAGCGCGACGAGCAAGAACGGGACCGCCGCCAGCCACACCGAACGAAAACTGGCCACGTCCGAGATCAACTGACCGATGGCGGGTGCGATCACCGCGGCGAGCACGCCGAGCGCCGCCACCACCGCGGCCGCGACACCTCGCCGACCGTTGAGCCGGAGCACCAGCGCCGTCACCACTCCGGCGGTCGCCCCCGCGCCGAGCCCGCCGAGCACGCGCCCCGACAGCAGCATGCCGCTGCCGGCGGCGAGCGCGGTCACCACGGCGCCGATGAGCATGACGCCGATCGCGGGCAGGGTCACCGCTGCCGGGAATCGCGCACCGATCGCAAAGCCGAGTCCCACGGCGGGTATCGCCGCGAACAGATATGCGACTACGCAGGTAAGCAGCACCGCACGGCTGGACATGTGGAATTCGAACTGGATCAACGACTTTCCGTCGATCCGGTACACCGCGGTCAGCATGGCCAGGCCGATGATCGCGGCGAATCCGGGCCCGATCAGCATCCCCGCTGCCCGGCCGCCATTCGGCCGGGCCTCGGTCCGCTGTGGCGGCATCACGTACATATGCTCACCGTAGCTTCCGTTCTCTCGCCACCGGACCACCCCGCCGTGAACCGGGTCACGAAACCGATTGCGGCTGTTGGGATTTCTCCGACAGGGTGAAACCTTCGTAGTTGTCGGCGGCGACCTGATCGCATTTTTCGCGATACGCTCCGACGCCGCCGATGTACGCGTACATCACCCTCGGCTTGCCGGGCACGTTCGATCCCACATACCAGGAGTCCACCTTCGGATAGAGCGTCATATCGCCGGCCTCGCCGACGTGCCGAGTCCATTCCTGCTCCGCGTCGACCTCGGCCTCCATGGCCGTGAGGCCCTTGGACCGCATCATCTCGATCGCGTCCGCCACCCAGTCGACGTGCTGCTCGATGGACACCATCATGTTCGACAGGACCGAAGGGCTGCCCGGGCCCGTGAGGGTGAACAGATTCGGAAAGCCCGCCACAGCCAGCCCCAGGTAGGTGACGGGCCCGGCGGCCCACTTCTCCCGCAGCGACGCGCCACCCCGGCCGCGGATGTCGATCGCGGCCAGCGCACCGGTCATCGCGTCGTATCCGGTGGCATAGATGATGTCGTCGAACTCGAAACTCTCCCGTGTCGTCTCGAGTCCGGACTCGGTGACCGCGGTGAGCGGGGTCGCGCGAACATCCACCAGCCGGACATTGGGACGATTGAAGGTCTCGTAGTAGTCGGTTCCCAGGACCGGGCGCTTGACGCCGAACAGGCCCGCGGGCTGAAGTAGCCGGGCGACAGCCGGATCCGTCACGATCTCGGCGATTCGGTCGCGGATGAACTGGGCGGCGGTCTCGTTGGCGGCCTCGTCGGCGAGCAGGTCCGTGAATCCGACCAGCATGCTGACCAGTTCGCTGTCCTTGTCCTCCCATACCCTGCGGTAGAAGGCATTTCGCTCTTCTTCGCTCACCTCGAGCGCCCCCTTGGTGGCTTCGGGTTGGGCGATGCCGAAGCCCGATTCCCGGTTGGCCTTGCGCACTTCGCGATAGCGCGACTTGATCCCGCGCTGGAATTCGGGATCGATCGGGTGATTGCCGGCGGGAAGCACATAGTTCGCGGTCCGCTGGAACACGGTGAGCTGCTCGGCCGCTTCGGCGATCAGCGGAATCACCTGCACCCCAGAGGAACCGGTGCCGATCACCGCGACCCGCCGCCCGGTGAAGTCCACCTCCTGCTCGGGCCAGTTGCCGGTGTGGAAACTACGGCCCCGGAACGTCTCGATGCCCGGAACTTCCACCATCTTCGGCACCGACAGACAACCTGTCGCCATGATCGCGAACCGCGCCGAGACGACCTCGCCCCGATCGGTCGTGATCCGCCACCGCGCGGCGGACTCGTCGTAGACCGCAGCGGTGACCCGGGTCCGCAACTGCACGTCCTTACGCAGATCGAAACGATCCGCGACGTGGTTGATGTAGCGGAGCAACTCCGGCTGCGGCGGCAACTTCTCCGTCCACTCCCACTCCTGCTCGAGCTCGGGGTCGAACGAGTAGTTGTAATACATGCTCTTCACGTCGACGCGTGCGCCCGGGTAGCGGTTCCAGTACCACGTCCCGCCGAGTCCGCCGCCCGCTTCGTACACCTGGACCGAGAGCCCGAGTTCACGCAGCCTGTGCAGCATGTGGAGCCCGGCGAATCCGGCTCCGACGACGACCGCATCGATCTCGCGAGCCTGCCGGCCGGTCGAGAATGCGGTGTGCTCCGAGGTCATTGTCATCGTGGGACCTGCCTTTCGATGAGTCGCCGTGGGACGCCCGGACAGCACCTGGTCGAGGGAGGCCGGGCGTGAGGTGGTGGCCGGATGTGGTGGACGCCGACGCCGCAGGAGTTCTCGCCCCCTCCCTCATGTCGCTGCGGCTCGGTTGATGTCACGAACTGCGCGGCGCGCGGATGAGCCCGCCGAACTCGAGTTCGCCAGACCGGTACCGATTGCAGATTAGCGGAACATCCTTGCGCGCGTTCGCTGTTCCGCACGGCGACCGCGAAGCCGACTGCCGGACAGCCCGAACGCGAGCGGGTCGAGCGCATGTCGTTGCAGGAATAGGACCCGCCGCTGCCCTCACCACGACAGCCGCTGCACGACAGCCGAATCCGCCGGCCGCTCCGATGCCACCGGATCACCGCGGACCCGCCCGCACTTCATTCCGAGCAACTCTCACAGCGCCGGATCAGGTTCATCTCCAGCGACTTCGCCGACGATGTCGAACGCCGCCGGACATTCCGAGCGACGCGGGACCACGTCGCGCGTTCTCGGCGATTCGTCTGCGGCAGGCCGGAACCGGCTGTGCGACAGAATTTTCGGCTCACGCCGTTACTCGCCCTGGCTCATCGCGAGTCGCCCGAAGGCCCCGAGGACACCGGGCAGCACGACGTGGCTTCCACCCCGTCACCCGGTGGCGCTGACGGTGGCGAATGCCGCCCACAGCAGCGGGGAATCGCGCACCGAGCGCTCCTCGCGCCAGGCGGCGAGGCGCTCGCGTTGCCATCGCATGAGCGCCGCGACGGGGTTGGGCTGTTCATGGGCGGTGTCGATGGCGCAGATGGTCTCCTGCAGCGGTCGCGAGTCGGCGTCCACGCCCGCGAACCGCTGGTAGGCGAGGTCGGTCGGCAGCGCCCAGCGGCCGACCGTCACCAGTTCGGCGCCGCCGTTGATCATGGCGGCCAGCAGGCCGAGCGTCTCGCCGAAACGCAGGTCCCCGCCGCTCTCGCAGGCGATCAGCGCCACGCGGCTCGGGATCGGCCACAGTTCGGGACCGGTCCGTGGTTCGCCGTCGAGGGTGTGGGTTCCCAGGATGAGATCCTTCGCCGACAGCGGCCTGTGGGTGCGCTCCGGCGCGGCGAAGCCGACGGCGCCGGCCGTGCAGGCGAGGTGCAGGCGGGCGTTCTCGCTGCGCCCGGACTCCGGCTCCGCCGCGGTCACATGGCCGACGTAGAGCAGCCGGGAGGCCCCGGCCCGCAGCGCCGCACCCAGCCAGGCCCGATCCTGGTCCTCGCGGCGAAAGACCTCGACCGGATCCGATACCGCCGGTCGCAGGCGATCACGGGTGAGATATCGGGCGATATGCTCGGCGAGCGGCGCGTGCGCCGGCATTCGTCCCAGCACCGAACCGAGGCCCGAATCGGCGCGGAATCCCGGGACGCGCGGGTCCAGCACGGCCACGACCGGCAGGTGCCGGGACTGCGCCCACGATCGCGCGGTGCGTCCTGGCGCATGCACCAGGCCGGTCGGCGCGAGCTGGCTGATATCGGCGATGTCGAGCAGGCGCAGGCCGGGATCCGGCGCCAGCAGTTCCCACGGGATCTGCGCCGTCCGGGGTGCGGGTTGCAGCCTGATGTGCGGTCGCACGCCACGGATGTACAGGTCGTACAGCTGTGCGGCGAGGCCGTACGGGAGCAGCGTTCGCGACAACGCCTGGGCGAGATCATGTTCGGCGTCGTAGTCGGCGAGTGCCCCTGCGGTCAGGGCATATTCGATCCGCTCCGCGGAAGGGTCGGGCAGTGCCGCGCGCACGTCGGCGACGGCCTGGTTCACCTGGGCCTCGGGTATCGCCGCCACCCCCGCGCTCGCGCTGTGGTCCCGCCAGCGCCAGGAAACATAGTGATCGCCGGCGTCGGCCATGCGGACCAGCACCGTGGGCTGGTGTGAGCCGGTCACAGGGGCAGCACCCGGTCGTCGCGGATGCGGCGCCCGTACCGGCGTTCGGCCTCGGCGATGTAGTCGTCCAGGACGATGCGGCCACCGGGTTCGGACCGCAGGCGTGGCGGCGCGGCGATGGCGATCCCCTCCCCCGCCGCGACCTCGGCCAAGGCGGCGGCCATGGTCAGAGTGCCGCTGAGCGCGTCGGGCGGTTCCTGTGGTTCCAGCGTCGTCCAGCGGCGCGCCGGGTCTTCGGGTGGCTGTTCGGTGAGTCGCACCGTGGCCCCGGCGCATCGGGTTTCGACGAGATCGGAGACGAGCCGGGCATCGCCGCGGAGGTAGGCGAGCCGGAACGCGGTCCGCATGGCGGGTTCGGCGAGTTCGCGGTTCCAGCGATGGCGTTGTTCGCCGCTGGGAAAGGTGTGGCGCACGGCGTCGATCGCCAGCGCGGACAGGACCGCGAGCCGTAGTGCCTCGGCGAGCGTGTGCGGGTCGGACCGGGCGTCGGTGAGCGTCGATTCCAGCAGCCGCGCATGCCAGAAATCGACCTGTGCGCAGTGCAATCCGAGGCCGTGCTCGGCGAAGACCCGAAACGACTCCCCGAGCAGCCGGGCTGCCTCGTCGTGGCGGCCCAGCGAAAAGGCCGCTGTCGCAAGGCGAAGGCGTGCCTCGGCGGCCTCCAGCACCGCCGCGGAGGCGATGAACTGGGTGAGGCTGCGCCGGTACAGCTGGTACGCCTGCGCATTCTCGCCGCGCATCTCGGCGGCGAAACCCTGTGCCTTCAGCCCGATCCCGGCTCGCGGACCCAGCCCGTTGCGTTCGAAATACGTCTGGCTCGCGGTCAGCAGCGGCTCCGCCTCCTGAGGACGGCCCGATCTGATGTGCATGAGCGCGAGGTTCTGCTGAGTCTCGGCGACACCGTTGTGGTCCCGGGCCGTTGCGAAGGCATCCAGCGCCTGCTGCGCGAAGTCCAGAGCCAATTCACCGCGCCCGGTCTCGAAGTAGGCCACGGCCAGATTCATCAGCGGATGCCCGGCCAGTTGCGGGGCGAAACGCCTTGCCGCATCGAGGGATTCGGTCGCCAGTTCGATGGAGTGCACCCATTGCCGGCGATGAATCGCCACCGCGGTGCACGACAGCAGGCAGGACACCCGCAGCATGCCGTGTTCGGGATCGTCCGTGAGCAGCGATCGGGCCTGGGTCAGCGCGGCCTGCGCCTGGTCGAGATCGCCCAGGTGCTGCAGTGCCTGTGACATGTTGAGCAGGGCGGTGGGCCGCATCGCGCCGGCGTCGGCGGGCATCTCGGCCAGTGCGCTCCGGAACCAGCTCACCGCGCGACGGTGCTCACCCAGTTCGTCGGCCATACTCGCCGCATTGACCATGGCCGCCAACCGCATTCGGCCCGAGCCGCCCCGGGCCGCATCCTCGAAGATCCGCAGGGCCCCGGCCGCATCGCCACCTCGATAGGCCGCGGCACCGGCCTGCAACAGATCGCGGCCAGCGCGATCAATGGCGTCGGCCTGCGGGTTCGTCGCGGACTCGGCGACTTCGTCCATCTCAGGGCTTCCCGGTTCCGACGGCATCGCCCTGCGAAGCACGCCACGGTCTCGACACAGCAGGTGTACCGAACTCGCTTCTCGTCGTTGCGGGGGACGCGTGCCCGGAATCCGCGCACGCACGCCGCCGGTTTCCGGCCGCGGGCACGCGGGAAATACAGGTACACCGTGGCGCCTTCGGTTCGCGACCACGACCCCACAGGCCAGGCGGGCGCGAGGACGGCGGCATTTCCGTTGTGCTGCAACACATATCAGAAGTCCGTATCGGTGGCAGCGGCCGCGATCTCGGCCAGCAGTGTGGTGACGTCCGGTGTCGTGCCCGCGTCGCGCAGCCGGGCCGCGGCGAATTCCCTGAGCTGTGGGCGGGTTCGCGCATCGCCCGGATCGACGGTTTCGCCGGCGCCGACGCCGGGCACATGTACGTCCACTGTCACTGCGGATTCCCACCCATCCGGAGCGGGCGCCGACCCGGTCCAGACGTCACCGGACAAGGTCAGCTCGGCCACGACGGTTCCGGCGGCACCGCGGACCTCGGCCCGAGGCCACAAGTGCGGCGGCACGCTGGAACCCGAGCCGGGCGCCGCCACGGCGGACACCTGAAACACCGTCGCGCCCGGTCGCCGTCCGACCTCCCAGGACAACGCTCGTTCCGAGGCGTCGACAATGCCGGGCGGGCACCTGCGCCAGTCCCAACCGCCGACGCCGCGGGCCAGGATCAGCGCATCGCTGGCTGTGCCGGCCGCCGAACCCGCCGCGAGCGCGTAATCATCGGCGCGATCTGTCCGGGGCACGAGATCTTCGGCGCGGTCCGCGCCGGGCCGGGACGCGAGGTCGTCGTCCGTGCTCGCGGCGAGCGCGTCCGCGCCGTCGACGAGAAGGTCGCATTCGCTGGTGAGGGTCGCGATGTCGATTTCGATCAGCCGCTCGTCGAGCGGGGGTATGCCGTCCAGAGTGGACGCCGGCCACCACCGCGCCGCCCAGTGCGCATAGCCGAGTTTGCGCGCACGCGCGACCAGTCCGGGTAAGGCGGGTTCGGGCACGAATGTCGTTGGCGCGCCGTCGAAATCGGCCACAGCCAGCGCGATCTGCGCGCCGTACACCGCCCAGATCCACTCCTGCGCGGCATCCGCGTCGTCGATGACCGCCGCCGGAAACGACTGCCCGGCGAGCACGCTCCACGCGAGATGTCCGCCGCGCACCTCCAGCACCGCGGTATCCAGTGGTGCGACGCCCTCGCCCAGCACCGGCGCGGTCTCGGGGCCGGCGAACAGCGTGCCCGCGGGGCCGCCGCGCACTATGATCGGGTCGGTCATCAGCTCACCCTCGATTCGGCCGAATCCGGTGCGGCCCCCGCGGAATTCGTGCTGAGCGCCTGCTTGACCCGCATCCGGTGATCGAGCATCACCGATCTGGCCACTCCGTCGAGCACATCCCAGAGCTCGGCTCCGTCCCCCAGCGCGAGCTCGCGGACGTCGCGGCCGTGCAGCCGGACCCACAACCGGCGCAGATAGGGCCGCCAGGGTGTGCGCAGGTCGGCGGCGACGGCTGCCAACGGGCCGTCGATCTCCTCCGATGTCCGCACCGCGAACCGGCGGGCCTGCAGCACGTACGCCTCCCGCCGCCAGCGCCCGTTGATCACCCCCTGCGCGGCCGTATCGGTCATCGGATCCGCGCCGAGCGGCCGCAGCCCCGCAGCCAGGACCGCCCCCGCCGCGGCGGCCAGCCGCAGTGACTCGTCGAGCAGCGCCCAGGGGGCACAGCTGCGCGCGATCTCCGCCGCTACCAATTCGGGAACGGTCGGCAGATCGGCCCGATCGAGGTCGGCCTGCAGGACGGTGAACACCCGCTCGTAGATCGAGCGATCGAACGGTTTGGGCAGGGTCGCCGTGGACGCGGTCGAGCCCAACGGCGGCGGTGCGGGCGCCGGATAGTCGGTCAGTCCGAGATGCTGTGCACTGGGCGAGGTTTCGGCGGACCACAACCGAATCCCGGCATGGGTTCCGGCGTGCCCGGCCAGCAGCTCGCCGAGCGCGGCCCGCCCGCCGTCGCGCAGGGGCCGCCCCCGTGCGGTGGCACAGGCATCCAGCAACGCGGTGAGTTGTGCCGCGCGGTCCGTGCGGGCGCCGTCGTGCAACGGCCTGCGCAGCCACGCCACCCGGATCAGGTCGGTCAGCTCACGGGCGCGCTCCGGCCCGGTCAGATACTCCCGCAACGCCCGGGTGGTGCGCCCGGCCGCGAACCCGTGCAGCTCCAGCAGCGTCGCTTCGGCGATCTCGCCGTGCCGGGACCGATCCGGCGCACCGATCGTGGTCGCGAGTTCGAAACAACGCTGGAAGTACAGGTCCTGCGGATTGCCGTCGGTGATCCGCAGCCTCCGCCGGACCTGCTTGAGCAGGGTGAACCACTCGGCGGTGGCCCGCAGCACCGGCGCCGCCGCATGCACCAGGGCGACCACTCGAGCCGCGCCCTCGTCGGTGACGATCGGACCGGCACACGATGGATTCCGGACCGGGCGGATCACCAGCGGGTCCAGGATCAGCTTGATGGTGCGGCGCAACGGGCCGCCGTGGGGGCCGCTGAGCGCCTCGACGCCGTCCAGCGCACACCAGGCCTCGTGCAGCACCATATCGCGGGGGCGTCGCATTCGCTCAGGTTAGACGGTATTTCCGTGCCGCTCCACCCCGAAAACCTGGGATCGGTAGGGCGGCAATCGTTTCTAGGTTTTCCGCATCGGCTCCACCCGCGAGCCGCACCGATCCGAAGGAAAACCCATGAGCACCAAGCCTTTTCGTCTGTGCACCGCCGCCGTCGCCGCATCCGCGGCGCTCGCCCTGGCCCTGACCGGCTGCGGCAGTTCGTCGAAGTCCCCGTCGCCCGCGGCGGCATCGCCTACCGCTACCTCGGCCGAATCCGCGCCGTCCGCGACCCCGGGCGCCTCGGCGCTGTCCGTCGACGGCAAGCCGGTCGCCGGCAATTTCACGACCACCTGCGCGAACCAGGCGGGCCTGCTCGCGCTCGCAATGACCGATACCGGCAACTCGGCCTACGGCAATCTGGCCGTGAGCGCCACCGTCACCGGCGGCAACACCGTGCAGGCGGTGGGCATCACCGGCAGTAAGGGCGGTTCGTCGGGGCTGCCGTACGCCATCGGATTCGGCAAGGGCGCGCCGGGCGGATCGGCGTCGGTCGCCAAGAGCGGCAACACCGTCCACATCACCGGCGAGGGCGTCGGCACCCCGGACCCGCGCAATCCCCTCGCGGGCGCGAAGTCCGCGAAGTTCGACATCACCTTCGCCTGCCCGACCGTGATCGGAGGCTGATCATGACCGGCAGGATTCGGGCGCTCGTGCTCATCGCGGCCGTCGCCGCGGTGGGGTACTACCTCTGGCACGGGCTGACGCACCGGTCCGACGGCCTCGATGGCGGCGCCTTCGGGTGGGTCGGCTGGCAGATGGCCCTGCCGATCACCGCGCTCACCGTCGTTCCGATCGTGTTCGCGTTCAGCGGCGAGGGCATCGCGCAGGCCTTCACCGGGCGAAACAGCTCGGCATTTCGCGACGGCCCGGTAGGGATCGCGACCGTGACATCGGTCCGTCAGACCGGAGTGACCGTCAACGACCAACCGCAGATCCGCCTGGAACTCAGCGTGCAGGGCGCCGACGGCGACACCTTCGATTCCCAGGCCAAGATCATCGTGCCGCTCACCGAGCTCGCACTGCTGCGCCCCGGTGTCGTGCTGCCGGTCCGATATATCCCCGGCCGTACCGACAGGGTCGAGCTGGATCGGTCCGGCGACCGCGCCGCGATGCAGAACGCGTGGAACGAGAACATGATTCGGCGCGGCCTCACCAGCCGCGGCAAACTCGACATCGCCGCCCGGGGCGTCGCCGCCCAGGCCGTCGTCCAGTCACTGTCGGTGCCCGGCGAGATCCGCGACGGTCACGCCAAGGTGGTACTGGGTCTGGCCGTGACCCGGCCGGACGGCAGCACCTTCAGCACCCGCACCGAGAAGTTCGTGCCCTCCACCAGCGTCGAGCTGGTCCAGATCGGCCGGATCGTCCAGGTGCACTACCTACCCGACGCGGAGGAGAACCTCGTCCTGTCGCTACCGGTCCAATCCTGAACCGGCACAACAGAAACCGCCGCAGCCCAGCCGCGGCGGTTTCCTCGCGCACAGCTCTGGCCGCGCTGCATCAGCGACCTCGATGGCGGTCTGCGGCCGTGAATTCCTGGAAGTCGACGAGCGCTTCTCCGTGCGCCTGCGCCCATTCCGTCAGCATCGCTACCGGTTCCTCGCGCGTGCGGCCGTGCGGGGCGCGATCGCCGCCCACATCCGCACCGGCGACCGGAACACGCTGGGAGCCATAGTCTTCTCGCGTTCTCGATCGCGACATCGGTCGTGCTCGTTCTCGACGTTCTTCTCGCCTGAGCCGATATGCGGTTGAGGCCGGTTCCTATGGTGGCCAGCGCTTTCCGGCCTAGCAGATCCGGATCGTGAACGCCGCGGACTCCTTCATGGAGCGGATTCGGCCGGTTGCCGGGACAGCGCCGGCCGGCTCTCCGGATCGGGGCGGCACGTCCAGTACGATACCGGCTCATACGCGAGCGAGATCGGCAGCGGCAGTGGCACTTTCGTCGAGGAGAACGGTTCACGGCGGGAAATCCCCGTCCGGGGCCGGACGGGGCGGCGCTCGTCACGAATCGCGGTGGCCGCGCAGTCGATCGCGTTCGGCGGTGAGCGCGGCGTTGGTGTCGCGCAGTGCGGTGTTGGCGTCCTCCAGGTCCAGGATGCGGGCGATCGCGGCGAGGTTGATTCCTTGTCCGGTCAGGGCGGCGATGCGCGCCAGCCGCGCCACGTCGTCATCGCTGTAGCGGCGGGTGCCGCCTGCGCTGCGGGCCGGGGTGACCAGGCCGTGCTGCTCGTACAGGCGCAGCGAATGCGCTCCCATCCCGGCCAACTCGGCGGCCACCGAGATTCCGTACACCCCCTGCCCCGGGCCCGGCCGGTGGCCGGGCAGGTTGTCGTGTCGATCAGGCAGCATCGACGTTCCTTTCTCTCGTTTCCAGATTAACTCCGCGCGATGCTTGCACTCACCTCATGTGAGTGCTAATAAAGATCTTAGTCAGATGACAGAGGTTATCTGATCACCGTCGACAGAGAATGGAGTGTTGGAGGTGG